>JBCCOX010000051.1:0-14553 GCA_039025155.1 Deinococcota bacterium
CGTGATCGTGTCCAACTTCAACGTGCGTATGGGGATTATCTAGCAGGGGAGCCTGCTAAAGACCCACCGATTGTTGCTATGAGCTTTAGCGCAGTTGATGACAGCCTTGCCCCGGCTGGTGGCGAAGTGTTGTGGTTGTGGTCACAGTACTTCCCCTACGAACTCGCTCACGGCAAACACTGGGATGATATTGAGGCGAGCGTGGCAGAGCGCATTATTGATGCGTTTGAGGTTTACGCGCCGGGAACCAAAGAGAAAATTGTGGGGCAACTCTTTCAGCATCCGTTATGGCTCGAGCGCGAACTTGGCCTCTACCGGGGTAACGTGATGCACTTAGAGATGAGCGTCGAGCAGATGTTTGCCATGCGCCCGTTTTTAGGCATGGCTGAGTACAAAACGCACTTAAAGTCGCTTTACATTACCGGGGCAAGTACTCACCCGGGTGGTGGCATTATGGGGGCGTCTGGCCGGAATGCTGCGCGGGTGTTACTAGGTGATTTGGAGCGTGCTCGAGTTTAGTTGATTAACGTTCTTTGGGTAGAGAACACAGCAACCTCGTGATTTACAATATAGCGACTTGGTAAATCGCAAACTTGCACAAGATGATGTCACTGACAAGGGAAATTATCATAGAATCAATGCAGTTCAATATTGTTGTTTCATCTGATAATGATGAGGCTACCTCGAGCTGTTTGATGAGTCATAGTGTGCCCATCATGTCTGCAAACTATCCATATGCTGGCTATCGTTGGGCTACACCTCACCAGCCTCCCAATTCAGTTTATGCTAGTACCATGCAGTTTGCATGTAAGCAGGACAATCTGTGACCTATCTTCAGTTTCACGCCATCTTTGTGTTACCGCCACTGGTGCTCCTTATTCTTTGGGCACTTTATGATGTGCGGCGCGGGTGGCCGCTGGCGGGTAAGCAGGTACAAGCTAAGCGTGCTCAATTTATGTTGGGTCTAAATACGCTGATTGCCATTACCTACACCACGCCTTGGGATAACTATTTGGTGGCGACGGGTGTGTGGACGTATGGGCGTGATCGCGTGCTGGGTACGATTGGCTACGTGCCAGTTGAAGAATACGCATTTTTTGTGTTGCAGACAATTTTAACTGGCTTGTGGCTGTACATGCTGCGTCGTTATTTTCCTAGTCATCTCGAGACGGCATCCGTATCGGGGATGACAGTGTCAACTCGAGCGGATGCCAATAAGCTGCCAAACCAACCTCAAACAACGACAACCCATGCTGACAGTATGCCTACTGATTATCTTGTGCGTTTTGTAGGTGCGTTGTTCTTACTAGGCCTAAGCGCAAGTGGGGTACTTGCCACCTTGCTAGCAAGAGGTACTTATTACGGACTCATCACCATGTGGGCGGGGCCCGTGCTAGCGCTCATGTGGGCACTTGGTGGCGACGTATTGTGGCGTAACCGTGAGCAGGTTGCCTTAGCTGTACTTGTGCCAACCTTGTACTTATCAGCCGCTGACTTAGTGGCCATTTACCAAGACATTTGGGCGATTCGACCAGCAACCAGTAGTGGCTTTATGCTGTTTGGTTTACCCTTTGAAGAAGCACTGTTTTTTTTGCTGACTAATATGCTGGTTGTGTTTGGTTTAACCTTATCGCTTACGCCAAGTATTTTGACTAGGCTCATTGGGCTTGTGCAAACTGCTCGGCGGGGAAGCTGGTGGCGGCTGGTATTGGTAGAGTGGGGGCTCAGTATGATTCCTACCCCGCTTGTACCTAGCGCGTTTGAACGCCTCATATTACTAAGTACAGTGCTACTTGCTGTTGGTGTGTTTGGCTATACCTGGGCAAATTTTCAAATGCGTGCGTTACTGCTGTTGGGCGTTGCGTTTGGATTTGGTGTAATAGTTGAATTTATAGGCTACCAAACAGGGTTTCCCTTTGGTCAATATGCTTACACGACAAACGCGCCTAGCATCTTAGGCGTACCCATTATTGTGCCGCTGGGTTGGTTTGCGTTTACCTTGATTGCCCTGTCAGTTAGTCCAGTTAAAGGGCGGCTGTGGATTGCGCCGTGGGCACTGGTCGCGTGGGACATTGGCCTCGACCCACTGATGGTGAATAGAGGTGTGTGGGCGTTTGCAGAGGGGCGCTATTACGGCATCCCACTGTCCAATTTTATTGGTTGGTATGCGGCCGGGGTAGGACTCGTGTGGCTACTCATGAAGCTAGAACCGAGGCTAGCACGCGCCCGCAGCCTCAGCTTACAGGTGACGTTCGCAGTGCAGACGTTTTTATTTACCATTGGCTTAATTTGGTTTGGACTGCCGCTGGCAGCCTTGTGCTTTTTGCTGGCGATGGGGTCTGTGTTGGCACTAAGTGATATACCACTGATGGACGTACTGCGCCCCCATGAGCGTTTTACAAAAATACGCGCAAGTAACTTGTGGCAGAACTATCAAACACGCTTTAAGCAAGAGCTAGACGTTTGGATTGCCAGAATGCTGCCTTGGGTGATTCGCCGCAGTTTGCGCCGAAACTTGCAAGGCGTTTGGGTCAGAGGAGAGTTAACAGCTTTAAGACACACGCGCCCGCTGATACTAGCACTTAATCACCACAGTTGGTGGGACGCCTACGGGCTATGGCTTTTGCGTGAAAAATTAGCTGTACCTGTAACGACCATTATGGCAGATTGGCAGCTCGAGAAATTTTCGTTTTTCCGCCACGAAGGTGTAATCTCGCAGCGCGAAATACGCAGGGCCATCCGAGCTGTACAAGCAGGTGAGTTGCTCGCTATTTTTCCCGAAGGTGAAATTTGTCCTGCCGGGCAGGTTGGTGAGCTTAAGCGCGGCGTGCAGTTTTTAGCAGAACGTACGGGTGCAGCCATCTGCCCAGTGGTGATGCGTACGGTCATGCGTGGTGGACAGTATCCGGATATGATAGTTGATATTGGTACGCCAGTTACAGGTTCATCACAAGAAATGTCATTACAAGAAACCTTGCAGCAGGCATTCAACAACCAACTTGCTGAGATTGATAGCCTCGTGCTTAAAAATGATCCTGAAGCTCCGCTACCCGGGTTTGACCTGTGGTTTCAAGGGCAAAGCAGTTTTCATACTAGGGTAGGTTGGCTTGCTAAGCTTAGAAAGCTGGCGGGTCAGTATAGTTCAGAAGATAGCTTAAACGACGGTGATACAATGTCGGATTCAAGTAAAGACAACTTAGGGCAAGCATCTACACTATCAGCCAAAGATATATCAGCAGTCAAAAAGACAAACCACACCTCCCGCGAGGCCGGGTCACGCGAGGGCGAGGTACGTGAGGCTAAGGTAGCTTCAGAAAACACTGAGTCAACAACCTATCCGTTACCAAAGGGAGTAGCAGTAGAAAAAACAATGTCATCAGAGACTGTGTCATCAAAAACCATGCCAGCCGCAACGTCTCAGCCACAACCAGACGCTCAACATCCACAGCCATCCCCCACCTATGACCAACCTGCTATGACGCCAGCAAATGATCCAAGTAGCTAGGGATGGATAGACGATGAACGCGGTTATCAACGTGTTGTTTTGGATAGTCATGCTGTTTTTGTTGGTACAAGGACTAACTCTACTGGGCAATTTGCTATTTTTTCCAGTACTCAAGGTCTCAGCTTGGCATCTACGCCATTTGGACCAAATTTGGCCCCTTAGCGACGCGCAAGCGCTTGAAGATGAACGGCAGATGACTATTCCAAGGGTGTCTATTTTGATGCCTGCTCGCAACGAAGCCGCTAATTTACCGGACACGCTGCCGCGCCTTTTAGCACAGCCTCGAGCTTACGAAATTTTAGTGCTAGATGACCACTCTGATGATGGTACTAAGCGCATCTTAGAAGACTTTCAGGCGCGTGACGAGCGCCTTAGGGTCCTCACGGGTGAGCCTTTACCAACAAGTTGGACAGGTAAAAACTGGGCTTGTCAACAACTGGCTGATGCTGCAACAGGCGACATTCTTATTTTTACCGATGCCGACGTGCTGTGGGAACCGCACACGCTGGACGTGCTGCTAAGTTTTCAAGCCGAACGCCAAGCAGAGTATTTGAGCGTGTGGCCGCGCCAGCAGACGCCAACCTGGCTCGAGCGCCTTACGGTTCCGGCTATCGACATGATTTTGCTGGGCTGGCTCCCTTATTTAGCCGTCAAAGTTATTCCGCTAGCGGCCTTTTCAGCCGGCAACGGGCAACTTATGTTGTGGCTTCGTGAAACCTACGATGCCATCGGCGGACACAAGTCGGTTCAAGCAGAGGTTTTAGAAGATGTGCGCTTAGGGCAGCGGGCCAAAGGGCTTGGTGCTAACGTGGAACTGGCGCTAGGCGGACGGGTCATCAGCACGCGCATGTACCAAGATACAGAAAGTTTGCTGCAAGGGTTTAGTAAGAACATTCTGGCAGCGCATAATAACAGCCGTGCCTTTTTAATCTTTAGCGTGCTACTCACCACCTTGTCTTACACGCTGGTGTGGCCCCTGCTCCTAACTAGCTTGTGGTGGTTTGTACCCATTGGACTGGGACTTAGTCAGCGGGCACTCACCTGTCTTAAAGCGCGCCGCAACTGGCTCGAGTTTACCCTGCAACCTGCTCTGGTCTATCCGCTTTGGCGCATTGCCCTGCGCGCGCTAAAGCGCACAGGTTACCAGTGGAAAGGTCGCAGCTATTCTTAGTTCATATACAAACCTTGCATACTCATGAAAGCTTTGGTACTTGGGGCTGGCTTTGCAGGGTTAACGGCAGCAGCGGAGCTAGCGCGTTACGGGTTGAATGTGACCTTGCTCGAGCAACAGCCTCAGCTTGGCGGCAAAGCTAGCGAGTACGTTGAGACTGGCTACCGCTTTGATACGGGCCCGCATCTGTTTACCCTACCCCAGATTTACCAAAGTCTATTTACATCACAAGATGCTGTGACGCCAGTTGAGTTACTGCCACTTGAGCCGCTTACGCGCTACTTTTTTCCATTAGGGCGTGTTTGGGATGTTTACTTTGATAGCAAAAATCAAGATGGTGATGACCAACTTGACCGCACCACAGCATCTTTAACTGAGGGTGAAATACAGGCGTTTCTAGCCTTGCGGGATGATGCCAAACAGCTTTTTGAAGGCGCCAAAGACACGTTTTTGTACGGTCCTGCACCCAGCGTGTGGACCTTAATGCGCTACGGTCTGCGTGAAGGGCTACGGGCGCACCCCGGCAAGACCGTGGCGCAACTGGTAGCTCACGTGTGTGAGCAGCATGGTGCAAGTAGTGATGTAGCGCAATTTTTTTTGCGCTTTGCGACCTATTTTGGCGCCAACCCTTACCGCGCGCCAGCAGTCCTGCACAACATTGCTTGGGTGGAGTTAGGCCATGGGGCGTTTCACCCCGTAGGCGGGATTACAGCAGTGATTAACTCATTGAAAGATTTAGCGAAGTCGCGTGGGGTGAAGGTTCACGCGCAGCAGCAGGTCAACAAACTTGTGCGCCGGGGTAAGCGTGTTGTGGCGGTGCAAACGCAAGATAGCTCTTATGAGGCAGATGTTGTTGTCTCGAGCCTAGACGTTATTCGCACACATCAGCTTTTGGGGCGTCAAAGTTCACAAACGCGGCTTACGCCGTCGTTATCTGGCTTTGTGTTGCTACTTGGGTTGCGTGGTACAAGCGAAAATCTTGTTCATCACAACATCAGTTTTAGTGCAGATTACCCACAGGAATTTGCCGACATTGAAGCAGGCAGGTTTGCCCAAGACCCTACCATCTACATCTCAATTAGCAGTAAACAGCAAGCAGGCGATGCGCCCGCAGGCTGTGAAAACTGGTTTATTCTCGTTAATGCGCCTGCACTATCTACATTGCCAGTAACAGCGCATCACTACGAGGGACCAAGTCCAGACGAGCAGATGTATGCAAACCACATTATTGACGTGCTAGAAAAGCGTGGCTTTGAAGTGCGCTCCCGTATTGAGGTGCAGCACATCTTACCGCCGCGTTACCTTGCCCAGTTTGCTAGTTACGGCAGCATTTACGGCGCAGCGCCGCACAATTTACTGACCACCATTCGCCCCAAGCCGCGTGTGCGTGGGGTTGATAATTTATGGCTGGCAGGCGGCACAGTTCACCCCGGTGGCGGGATGCCGCTAGCGATGCTATCCGGTCAGCAAGCCGCCGCTAGCATCGTCAAGCGATACAAGTTGTCAGTGACCAACTGATGTTTAAGGTGCGTCCGATGCTGGGGATTCATCTGCTGCATCAGGTGAGTTTGTTTCATCTTGAGCATCGTTTGCAGCGCCATCATCTTCATTACTATCGTCTTCATTACCACCGTCACTACTGAGGGTTTCTGAGGAGCTAGGCTCATCGCCGCTAGTATCGTTTGAATCTCTTTCTTCTGGCGGGTCAAGTTGTGCGCCTTCTGGGATGTCATCTTCTGGAATAGGTGCGTCAGGTGTGGGCGCGTCAGCGGCGTCATCAGCTTGGGGTTCTGGCTCACCAACCGGCAAGCTAAACTGCCGGGCCACCCGGTTTTGAAATGACACTACCGCGCGCCAGTCGCCGTCGGTCACAGCGATACCTGTAGGTAGC
Organism: Deinococcota bacterium; assembly: GCA_039025155.1. Classification (GTDB taxonomy): domain Bacteria; phylum Deinococcota; class Deinococci; order Deinococcales; family Trueperaceae; genus JBCCBI01. The sequence goes on from JBCCOX010000051.1 coordinate 6,568, forward strand.
CGAAAGCGCACGTCTTGTGGGTTGCGGTTGGGTGTAAGCCACTGCGAGGCAGAGGCAACTTGGCTGTTGTCCGGTGCAAACCACTGCACGGCAAGCCAGTCAGCCTCGGGCACGTCTTGGGCAGTTAGCAAAAGTGTTAGACCCTGTGCGGTTTGTTGAAGTCCCGCTGAAGCGTGTAAGTCTAAGCTGGGATCAGGTTCAACGCGCCCCCTTGGGATTGGGGGAATATATGTGTAGGTGCAGCTCGAGCCCAGTAGCATAAGACCGAGAGCAACACCTACCGTGCGCCAAAAAGATAGCTTGCTGTTAACCGTAGTCATCAAAGATAAGGCCTTAGCAAAAGGGTATTGATGAAGGTAGGTCGCTTGATGAAGGTCTTGTGTTAGATGAGCTTTTTTCATAAAAATCTGGGTGTTGTTGTGCCAATTAGCCATGTTAAATCGACCATGTTAAGTTAACCATGTTAAATGCGCCAAGCCACGTTGAGGATTAGCGAAGGTCACAAAGCTGCTCTGATATTCTACAAGGCTCAAGATAAGCTAACGCCCCTCGGGTAGCAAAAGCGCGGCAACTAAAGCAATCGGCGCAGTTTCAGCGCGTAAAATGCGCGGGCCTAAGGATACAGGGTGGAAGCCTTTGGCCTCGAGCCGTTCCACTTCAGCCTCAGCCAAACCGCCTTCTGGCCCGGTGACGAGGTTGATGCTTGCCTGCTCAGAAGGCTGATGGTCTTTGAGTACCTCAGCTAATGTCCTGCTTGCGTAAGGATGCGCGACGATGCCCAAGCTGGTCGCGCTAGGACGCTCGAGCGTCTCTATGCTAATCGGCTCAGCAACCTCTGGTACAACGCTACGCCCGGACTGCTTGGCGGCTTCAGCAGCAACGCGCCGCCAGCGCGCCAGTTTATTGGGTGATGCTTTGGGCACATCGCCAAAACGGCTAGTAAACGGTTGAACATGACCCACGCCAAGCTCGGTGAGTTGGCGCACGACATCAGCTAGTTTGTCACCTTTAAGAAGTCCTATCGCGGCGTAAATGCGCCAGCTACTTTCGACCTCACTAGCCTGCGGTGTGCTAATACGCAAGGTGATGGTGGCGTCATCTACGTGGTCAATAACAGCCTCAGCTTCCTGTCCTTGACCGTCAAACACACGCAGGTGCTGCCCCACCTGAACGCGCAACACGTGCAGCAAGTGATGGGCTTCGCGCCCCTGCAAGCTGACATTCTCTGCCTCAGCGTAGCTCGTTAGCCTAGGAAGATGGACACGGTGAACGCGCATTAGTTGCCATCTCGTAGTGCTGTGACAAGCGACCAATCGCCAACTTGAACGCACGCTAACAAGCTAAACCACGGGTCGAGGCTAGCGTGGACAAGCTCGAGCCCCTCAGCTTGGTAAATGCCCGTTAACACCAGTAGTCCGCGCGGTGTTGTCACTTGGGCATAGGCTGGCATGAGGTCAGCGTGAACGTGCGCGTAAATGTTGGCGATGACGACATCATAACTAGCTTGCGGCAAAGGGTCATCTAAAGTTGCGTGGGCAAAGCTTGGCATGGTGACGTGTGGGGTCAGGTGATTTTGGGTGAGGTTGTCTTGGTTGAGATTATCTTGGGTGAGGTTATCTTGGTTGAGATTATCTATGGCATTGTCCTGAGCCACCGGAACGGTCTGCGGGTCAATATCAATACCGTGAGCGCAAAAGCCCAAGCGCGCTGCAGCGATGGCTAAAATACCCGAGCCTGTGCCGACATCAAGGAGGTGCGTTTGAGCTGGGGGTGGGCTGAGCTGCTCGAGCATTTCTAATGCCAACTGCGTCGTAATGTGATGCCCGCTGCCAAAGGCTAAACCCGGATCGAGCCAGATGACAACATCAGCATCTGTGTCCCAATTAGCATCTACAACTTGAATATCATCAAGCTGAGTATCAGGTGCAAGTTCTGTTTGAGCTTGCTTGATGTGTTTGGGAGCAATCACAAGCTTGCGAATGCGTAGGGGCTGCATGTCACTGTTGTACTTGGCGACATAGTCAGTTGTGTCCATAGCTTCCCACTGACCTGCTGAAAGGCTGGTAGGAAGTTCAGGCGGCGCGCCTTCGTCTGCGTCAAAATAAGCAATGAGGTCGTCACCATCTTCCACAATGCCACTGCAACCCGCTTGCCACAAACTTGCGGTGAGCTGGTCGTCGTCAATGGTGCCGGGAAGCCGAAGAACAATCATGCAACGTCCATCATGCCTTATGCGCGAAAGTGAGTGTGTTCATAAGGCATCAGCTAAGGTTACGTAAACCTGTTAAAGCGTGCTTAGACTTCAGCAGGGTGGCTATCTGAATGGGTTGTATTAGTTGGCTGCGTACCACGTGAAGCATCATCTTGAGCTGTTTGACCTGAGCTACTTGTATTGTTTTGGAGGGTGGGTTGGGCAGGCGCTGGTTGAGCTTCTAATACGAGTTTAAAGCCGAGTTTATGACCTTGCTCGAGGTAAAACGCCATGTTCCGTGTTTTAGTTTGCGGCCCCAACGATTTTCGGTTGTAGGCTTTGGTGGCGGTCATAATCATGGTTTCAGCTAAACACGCTGGAATAAAGCCCTGACCAAAGTGAATGTCGAGCTGGCAGTCAACCCCTGCACCGGGCGGGCGCACCACGCCACCCGGAACAACCTGAACACCGGGCACGTTGTAGACACTATCTGCTACATCACTGGGCCGGCCGAGGTCGTAAATCCAGCAGCCTTCGCGCACATGGGGTGCGTGTAAAACAGGCACTGGGCTCGAGGTTGCCGTGACGATAAGATGCGCCTGTTGACATGCGTTTAGGTCGGTTGTCGCAACAAGCTCGAGGTCAGGATGCCGCTGCCCAAGCGCTTTAGCACTGCGTTTGAGCCGCGCGAGGTCACGGCCAATCAAGATAAGTTGGCTAACCTGCGGGGCAAGTTGGCGGGCCGCGCCAAAGGCCACCACGCCACTTGCACCCACAACAGCGGCACAAAGCTGGGTCTTGGGGGAATGCTGGCGGACTTGCTCGAGCCACTTGGGAACAGCCTCTTTCACAGTTGCTGCAGTATAAGCACCACCGTTGGTCACGTGAACGTCTGGTACAGCGTCTTGCACCTGTTGCCCCTTATTTCCCACGGTTGACCAATAGGCTCCCAAGCCAAAACTCTCAGCTCCAAATTCACGGGCTAATCGTGCCCCTTGAACCGCCATGCGCAGGGCCTCAGCCGGGTAGGCCCGAATTTGCTCAGGCAGCATGGGCGCGCCAATGAGAATGACCCGCAAGTTACGCCCATCCGCTAAGGTGATGCCGCGCATATCAGCCACTTTTTGCGGTCGCCACCACAACAAGCTGCGCCTTACGAGTTGTTCAGGAATGAGCTTACGCGCCAGCAAGCGCCCGAGCCAGCGGTAACTGCGCAGTTGCCACATGTCATCTAACGTAATCGGGTGAATCATAAACGCCGCGTAAACGCTGTTAGGGTCGCGCCCGTGTACAGCAGGCGGGTTGCCAAGTTTGGTTTCAACCCGGTTGATAATGCGTACGATGCTAGCTTTTTGTCGCCAGAGTGCTAAAAGGGCAATGGTGCTAGCAGCCGCAATAATAAGATGTGTGTCGTGCGTTGTTATGACGAGTAGTACAGGCAAGCTGATAAACGCCGCAAGGACGCCCACTGTGATGTAACGACTTGATAGCAATCCAACAACGTAGGCAGCGAGCGGAAGAACGCCCAGAACAATCGGTAACTGTCCGTACAGCATTAAGCCAAGAGTGATGCCTGTTAGAACGCCGCCACCGCGTCCGCGGGGAATACGGCTGTGGGTCAAGATACACAGCGGGTACAAGTGCCCTACAAACACAGTCAACATCATGATGGCGAGGCTGTAGGTGAACGCAACAGACGTACTTGTTAAACCACTTAGTGAGATAAGGGATAGCGCTAGCAAGCCTTTAATGACATCCAACCCAAACGACGCAAGTGCCAGCGGCGCACCCACAAAGTGATAGAGGTTTTCAATGCCTAACGTGTAGACGTGAACATCTTTGGCGTCGTGACCGCTGAACAGCTTAATGAGCCGCCCGCCTAAGGGGAGCGCGCCCAGCAGGTAGCCACTCAGCGCATAGGCAACGCCGTAAAAGATGAGTTGGGCAGGTGTTAGGCCTAACACCTGAGGCTCGAGCAATGCCAACACCCCAACCTGAGCGCTCAGGTTGCTCATAGCCGTCTCCTAACAGTCTCCGACGTAAGTTTAGCCACAATGTCTACCATCTTAGGCATTGGATGAGCTGGAGATATGACTCGAGCTAACGTTGCCTAGTTGCAACCGATATTTAGGTGGATATTTAGGCGGGGGTGGTGTAACACTAAAACCAGCATGATGTTGGTGGCATCACATAAGAGATAAAAGAAAAAAGTAACATTCTTGTAGATTCCCATAAAATGAACTATAACTTACTTGTTGCATGCCGGTAGATTTATCAAATAGCTTGTCTAGCACGCAAATTTTTGAAGTGGTTAAGACTTTTGGTGAGACTGATTTAGCACGCAAATTAATACCTGTCAAGACAAAAACGCAGTCACTTTACATGTCATCTGACGTAAAATTAGCTTCTTATGGAAAGCCGCCTGCCGCCCCAAAACCTTGATGCCGAGCAGAGCGTGCTTGGCAGTATTTTGCTAGATAACGAGGTGTTTTCATACCTCGAAGGCAAACTTCGGTCAGATAGTTTTTACAAAGAAGCCCACCGTAAAATTTTTAAAGCATGTGAAAAGCTGTTTCAAAGTAATGAGCCTGTTGATTTGGTTACGCTTACCGAAGAGTTGCGCCAAACCAATGAACTCGAGGCCGTTGGTAGCGTGCCCTACCTCATAGGCCTAGCCGATAGCGTACCTACAGCAGCTTATGCTGAAAACTACGCCCGCATTGTTCTAGAAAAAGCAACCTTGCGCGACTTGATTTCTACTAGCGCGCAAATTATGCAGACGGCGTATGACCAAGCGCTGCCCATTGAACAAATTTTAGACAAGGCTGAGTCGGGCATTTTTGAACTTGCCAGCAACAAGCGCAATCACAGTTTTGAAGGCATGACGAGCCTCGTCACCGAGACCTTTGAGCATATTCAAGATTTGTTTACCAACGGTGATACCGTCACTGGCTTATCGACGGGTTTTCGCGAACTAGACGGACTTACGGCTGGTTTGCAGCCAAGTAGTTTAAACGTGTTAGCCGCCCGCCCTTCGATGGGTAAATCGGCTTTAGCACTGAATATTAGCACCGATGCTGCGCTGCGTCACGGCAAAACAGTAGGTGTTTTTTCACTTGAGATGTCTGCTTTACAGCTTGTTATGCGCATGATTTGTGGCGAAGCCCGGGTAGATATGAGCCGCTTGCGTGGGCGTGAACCTTCTGAACGCGACTTTCAGCGGCTCGCTGAGGCCGCTGGCAAGATGTCTGAGGCTAAGATATTTATTGATGACAGCGTGGACATGACCGTCATGGAACTGCGCTCGAGGGCGCGTAGGCTCATGGCTGAACACGGCCTCGACCTTGTGGTCATTGACTATTTAACCCTCATGCAGGGTAGTGGCCGCGGCGGGGGAGGCGAAAACCGTCAACAAGAAATATCTTCAATTTCACGCGGCCTTAAAGCGCTAGCGCGCGAGCTAGACATTCCTGTTTTGGTGCTTTCGCAGTTGTCACGGGCGGTTGAATCGCGTCCTAATAAACGCCCGATGCTGTCAGACCTGCGTGAGTCAGGTGCGATTGAGCAAGATGCCGACTTGGTTATGTTTATTTACCGCGACGAATATTACAATAAAGAGTCCGAAAAACAAGGTATTGCTGAAATTATTATTGGCAAACAGCGTAACGGACCAACGGGTACGGTGGAACTGCAATTCCACAGTTCACACGTGCGCTTTAATGATTTGGCTCGAGTTGAATAGATGCCTTTCTTAACTGGCAGGTTCATGACGTTATCCCTGTGCATAACAAGGTAAACTAAAGTATATGAGCAAGTTTCCACTTCGCAGTCTGCTCATCGCGGTGGCCGTGCTTGGCGTCATTATCTTTATTGCATCTCAAAATAATGCGCGTCAACAAGGGCAATCTCGAGACCTGAGTTATTTCCTCAAACAAGTTGAATCCGGTGCAATTGAAAGTATCTCCGTTCGGGACACCAAAATTGAAGTAACACCGCGCGGTGAAGACGCTTACACCACGCGGGTAGCTGCCCCACCCACAACCGAAGAGTTAGAGCGTTACGCCAAGCGAGATATTCGGGTTGAGGTTGCTGCTGAAGGGCAAAACTGGGGTGGCATGCTCATCACACTGTTACCCTTTGTGCTGATGATTGCTTTTTTGTGGTACATCATGCGCGGCATGCGCGGCGGCGGTGACGGTGCTATGCAGTTTGGTAAGTCCAAAGCCCGCTTGGTCACCGAAGAAACCTCCCAAACGCTTTTTCGAGATGTGGCCGGAGCGGACGAAGCCAAAAGTGACCTCTATGAAGTTGTGGAGTTTTTGCGCAATCCAGGTAAGTTTCACGCCCTTGGTGCGCGCATTCCCCACGGCGTGCTGATGGTAGGCCCGCCCGGCTGCGGTAAAACCCACCTCGCTAAAGCTGTAGCTGGCGAAGCCAAAGTTCCCTTTTTTAGTATTTCAGGGTCAGACTTTGTGGAGATGTTTGTAGGTGTAGGTGCTGCCCGCGTGCGCGATCTGTTTGAAAACGCCAAGAAAAGTGCGCCCTGTATTGTGTTTATAGATGAAATTGATGCCGTGGGTCGCCGTCGGGGCATGAACATTAATGGCGGCAACGACGAACGCGAGCAAACCCTCAACGCGCTCCTTGTTGAGATGGACGGCTTTGAATCCAAGCATGACATTATCATCATTGCGGCAACTAACCGCCCGGATGTGCTTGACCCAGCGCTCCTACGCCCTGGCCGCTTTGATCGCCAAGTGGTCGTGGACGCGCCAGATGTACGCGGTCGCGAAGCCATCTTACTTATTCATGCCGCCGGTAAGCCTTTAGCTAGTAATGTAGATATGAACACAGTCGCGCGGCGTACGCCCGGCTTTGTAGGTGCTGACCTCGAGAACCTTCTCAACGAAGCTGCCCTAGTTGCAGCAAGGGCTGGCCGCAAAGAAATTCAACCGCAAGATGTTGACGAAGCAGCTGACCGTGTGGTCATGGGTCCCGAGCGGCGCAGCCGGGTCATTAGCCCACGTGAAAAAAAGATTACTGCCTACCACGAAGCAGGTCACGCGCTGGCAGCTCACTTTTTAGATTACGCAGACCCAGTTCACAAAATCACCATTGTGCCACGCGGTCGGGCGATGGGTTACGTAATGCAGTCGCCTGAAAATGACCGCATGTCCATGAGTAAAAACATGCTGTTAGACAGAATTGGCGTGGCACTTGCTGGTCGTGCAGTGGAAGCGCTCATCTTTGAAGATGTCACCACAGGGGCGCAAAACGACTTTGAGCAAGCCACCAACATCGCTAAGCGGATGGTGACCAGTTGGGGTATGAGTTCAGAGTTAGGGCGCGTAGCACTCGCCAGCGGCAATGAGTCGTATCTGGGCGACTATGAAGGCGCGCGCAGCTACAGCGAAGCCACTGCTAAACTCATAGATAGCGAAGTTAAAAGCATCATTGAAACGCAGTACCAGCGGGTGATGGCGCTTATTGAAGCGCGCCGAGACTTGCTCGAGCAAATTGTAGACGTGCTGCTCGAGCGCGAAACCTTACACGCAGACGAGTTTGCCATGCTTATTTGCGGTGACCCCTTGCCCGAATTAGCCCCAGTTCAAGAACCGTTAGTAGCCCCTAAACCCAAACCAAGCCGCGATAAAGAACCACCGCGTTTACCGCCCAACATGATGCCTAAACCAAGTTAGCTGAGGGGTGAGCACATAAGAATGCAGGCTAATGAATAGAGGATGAGCCTCAGCTAATCTTGAAGGTGTGAAAAACGAGACTAACGAGGCTCAAGA
>JBCCOX010000052.1:0-14540 GCA_039025155.1 Deinococcota bacterium
AATTTATGTATTAAATTGAAGGGGGACGATGATGCAAAACAATCAGGTTTCAAAAGGGATGAGTCAATACAAAGACCACGAAAGGCTAATTTTCTGGGCAGGTTGCGTGTTTATAGTGGCACTATTGACCATTAGCATATTCATTACGGATATGGCTCCAATTACATATTTAGCGTTTAGAGTAATTCTGGCGCTTTCGGCTTCTAGCGTGTCAACGTTAATCCCAGGTTTGTTGGATATAAAATTAAATAAGTGGCTGAAAGCGGGTGGGGCACTTGGTATATTTGTAATCGTTTACTTTATTAATCCTGCACCTCTCTAGCTCGTATTGGGGGGTACGCACATGCCAATGTGGCTCCGCGTCGATCAGCTTGCCGCTGCAACTTCAGCATCGCTCTCCACTTGGTCTTGCTCTACTTGATCGTGATCGACTAAATCTGTTTCGATGGTTCTGAGCCGCTTTTGTAGTAGTGCTAACACGCCAACACCGGTCATGCCTAACCCCAAAAGCGTAAATTGTACCGAAAAACCCGCACCCGGTCCAGTTCCAAACACCCCGCCTAAATAAGGTGCTAACGCCCCACCTTCGGCCATGGCTGGTTCAAACACATAGTCTCCTAGGGGACCCATAAGAATTTGGGTGACGAGCGACACCAGACCGGTAGCGATTTTCAGTGACGCAAAAAAACGCCCTTGTGAAGCTGGATCAACTTTAGCCATCAAAACAGCTTGGCGCGCGCTGCCCATTACAGGAAAGTTGGCTGAGGTGTACGCTTGGGCCGGTGCCCAAGTAGTTATGCCACGCCCTAAACCCTTAAACATCTTGCCGATCCCCGCGCTGACCATACCCCAACCAAAGGCCAGCATACGGCGTTTGGGCCCACCCCAAACGCCCACAATAAGCGACGCAATTACGCCCCCAATACCCGACGCAGCACCAACTAGGGCGAGCACTCGTTCATCATTACCGGTCCGTGCTAGCACCATAGCCGTGTCTGGCGTGGCGTCGTGAAAGAGTGTCCATAAGCAGGAAACAACAACGAGCGTCCTTAGCGCAGGGCGGTCCCAGATGTAGCGGAAGCCGTAGGCAAGCTGCTGGCGAATTGTGTAGCTGCTTGCATCTGGCGTGGGGGTCGGTTGAGGTATCCGCGACACCCCCACTGTTACGATGGCGATTATAAACGTGAGGATATCAACCAGCATGACCCCTAGTAGCCCGCCGACGCTGTAGATGGCAGCAGCAAACACAGGACTTAAAATATTGCCGCTGTACCAGGTTAGTGTTGCTAACCCGCTAACGCGTGCGTAGTGCTGTTTGGGTACCAGTAGCGACATAGATGACTGATAGGCCAGACCCTGCAAGGTATCAAAAGGGGCGTTCACGGCGTAGGCAATGTAGAGATGCCAGATTTCGAGCTGCCCTGCGTTAAACAGCATAATCAGTACAAGTGTAGAGCAGCCCGCAACGGTATCTCCGGCCATCATCAAGCGTTTGCGCTTAACCCGGTCGACGATGATGCCCGAAAAGAGCACGAGGATAAGCGTTGGAATCGATGCAAAGATGTTGGTTAAAGCGAGGGCGGTAGCTTGTCCCGTTTGTTCAAAAATCCAGATACCAACGGCAAACCCGGTCATTTTACTCCCTACTGAGGAGGCAGTTTGTCCGAGCCAGATGATTAAAAAGGCTTTCATACAGTCTCCCTAAAAGGGTAGAACCCTACTTATGTATGGGTGTTGTTATACTCCTGCGCCATGTAATCAAGTAGTCGTTGGTTACGGTCGTCCTGACTACGGCTAGGACAGGTTGAACAGTAGTCACCATCTTTTTCGCGGTACCAATAACAACAACTAGCCCGGTCTAAAAAGGCTCGAGTACAGTTTTTGTAGGTAAGGGTAAACACGCCAATTTTGGGGTGATTTAGGGGTGAGCCGGCTACCCGCAGCACGCCGTCGATTTCATGCTCGATCCGATCTACTGGTGTTGCTACCTCAAGTTCTTGCATAAGCCAAATGAACGTAGCTGCACAGCGGTCTGCTACGGTGAGCCATAAACCACGGGGTTTGCAGCCCAGATGGGTACACAGTTGGTCAATAACCCAGCCAAAATGCCCCTCGAGCTGTTGTCTTAACACCTCACGTAAGGCTTCTTGACTAGCTACGGTATGAACATCTGCATGGTTTGCTGCTGGATCGGTGGCTAATGCCGTAAAGGTGCCACGTGTCAGTGCAAGTGCACGTACTCCTTCCTCGTCGTCTAGTTGAAGGCGGAGGTTATCTGGAGACAAGTCCGGCACGCGCCTATCCAGCAAATAACAGCTGATACCAGCGACAATAATCTGCCACTGATACCTTTGTAAAAGCGAGCTAGCCACAATCACCTTGGACTCAGTACTAAGGTTATGTTGTATTTTGTTGACCCATTTGGGTAGTGAATTGGGATGAACAAGCTGAGCGGGTGTAACCCAGTCAGCTGCACTAACAGGTCCAAGTTGAAACCGAATATAGTCTTCAAGCTTCATCGCTCGATCTAGGGTTACTTGCAGGGGATGTGTGGTGGCCATTTGAGGTACGACTTGAGATGTCATTTGGATTAAGTGTGAATTGCTAGCTAATTTGCCAGAATCTCTTGAACTTGGGCGTCGGTCAGAGGACCAGCTAGCACGTCTGGATTAAGCCTAGGCAGCAGTGCGTCCATAGTGTTGGAAAGGGCTAGCGGCGTGGTGTCATAAAACGATGCATAGGGCACCACAAAGACACGGCCATTCTTAACAGCAGACAGTTCTGCCCAGAGTGGTACGTCGAGCCAAGCCTCGAGGTCAATTTCACGGTCAGGACTAGCTTCAACAAAAATGGCATCGGGGTCTTCGGCAAGCAGGGCTTCAACGGTGGTCATGACCCAGTCATTGCCAAACGATACACAACTTGCCATCTCACTAAAAAGACCCATGCAGGGCGGCGCAAAAATGGTGTTGTCGGTTTCTAAACGTACGCGGGCGTATTTGGCGCTTGGGTCAACCACTTGGGTATAAGCTGCCACGCGGTCTTCTAAGCGTTCAATGTAGGCGTTAGCTTGTGCTTCACGGTCAAGTATCTGTCCAAAGTTGCGCAGGTCGGCTGTAAACGCCTCCCAAATTTCGGGGTCGTTAATGTCCCACTGGGTGGTGTCTACATAGGGGCCTGCTGAGTTGTAGCTGGGTATATCTTCTATAACGGTGGCGAGTGGTGGTGCCCACTCGAGCGCATCTTCAACTAGCACAAAAAAGTCCGCGCCAAAGTCGAGTAAGAGTTCAGGGTCGGGCCCATTTTCACCCCACGCAAAGGATGCCATCTCTGCAGCGCGTTCGCCAAAGACCTCGGGTACTATGGAGCTTGTTTTGTCAAAGTCGTGCACGAGTGCTGGTAGAACATCTAGGGCAGCCATGTTGAAGATGCAGTCTGGGAGTAAGCAAATCACCCGCTGGGGTACAGCTTCAAGGGTAACGTCCTGACCGGAAGCGTCGGTTACGGTTACTTGAGCAAAACTAAAACTCAATATAATCAAAATTAGTAAGGCTAAAACTTTTTTCATACTTTTTCCTATTCGATTTTTGAATATAAAGCTTTGGATGTGGGGCTGGGGTTGCATGAGTGGCTCGAGCCAGCGTGTCACTTTGGTTTGATTAGGATAGATTGCAGCCCACTTATACCAAATCCGGTTGATTCCCGAAGGAATCAACCCCTGCCAGAGCAGGTAAGATAAGCTACGAAATCCGCGCTGGACGAGATGATACCTTTAGGCATTATTCGAGATATAAGCGGATTTCGTATTACATGGACAGACTGAACACGGATTAACGCTTAGTCGGATGCCTCTTCGGTGGCTTCCATATCAGTTTCTTCATCCTCTGCTGGGGCTAAGAAACCGCGCTCTTCAAGAAAATTAGCTACTTGACCAGCAACTTCCTCAAAACTAAGAATGCTGGCAGTGGCAAATAGCTCACCTTGGTTGATGAACAAGATGTTACCTTGCTGCACAGCGGAGAGAGATTGCCACAAGGGAGAGTTAACCTGTTCTTCCAATACTTCTTGATTTTCCGATCCCACAGCATTTTCTTCTATGATAATGAGATCAGCAGAGTCCAGAAGGTCTAGTCGCTCAAAACTCAAGTCTCTCGCCCGCTGTTGTTCTGGTAAATAGCTCGGTAAACTACTAACCGCTGGCTCGAAGGTCAGCCCCATCCGTACAAGCGACGTATTCACCGAGAAGTCCGCGCCGTAGAGCGTTAATCCCGCTGAACGAAGACTGACCACTACGATATCTACGGGGTCAGTTAACTGCGCCTCGATATCAGCGAGCCTATCGTAGTGCGCTTGGATGCGGGTTTGTGCTACTTCTTCTTTACCAACCACACGTGCTATGTCCTCAAAATATCGCAGGCGTTCACTGCCATCAAAAGGAATTGCGACTGTTGGAGCAATCTCGGAAAGTAGTGTGTAGGAGTTTTCTTGCCCTGCGAGGCCAGCGCCTATCAGGATAAGGTCGGGGTCGAGTGTTAGCATCTGCTCCAGGGGGAATCCACTGCCGAAACTTTGGCAGCCACCCAAGTGTTCTGTCGCGCCTTCGAGTAACGGCGTGACCAATAGTCCAAATTTACCCACACCAGTATCAAGAGGGTAGCCACAAGCAGCCAAAGGAACTTCCCCTAAGCTTGCATAAGCTCCTAGTGTAAGAGGATCAGCGATAATTACCCGTTCAGGATTTTTGGGTATAGTCGTCTCGCCAAAAGCGTGACGCAGGGTAATGGTATCAACCTCGTCCTCAACAATCTCTATCCTGTCTTGCGCGTGGCTAAAGCCTAAAAACATAAGAACCAGTACAACGAATACTTGTTTCATGGGTTTCTCCTTTTGTGTTTGGGGTGAACTAAAGCCTTACATTTAAGCTGCGTGAAAGAAGGTGTAGCCCATCCATATGCATGAGCTATATCTACGGTGTGTATACGCTACTGGCTTCCTCGGGTAATAAAATCTGTCACTGTTTCAATAGCATTTAAGGTCATGTCATAACTCCCACTAAACAAATTGGGAATGGGATAAACCTGACCTTTTTGTACAGCAGGAACAGCTTGCCAAAGAGGGCTTGCAATAATTTCCTCGTAAGCATCTGTGCCGCCAAACGTGTCAATAAACAGATGATCTGCTTGAATGTCACCAATTAACTCCTGTGACATTTGCGCACCACTATTTGTTCCCACAAAGTCAACCAAGTTTTCAGGTGCGTTGAGACCACAAAAGTAGTAAAGATGCGATGTTAACGAGTAAGGAAGAAAGTTATCATTGTCCATAAAACCTGGACCAATAACCCACAAACCACCTTGTAGAGGTTGAATGAGCATGACAGTATCGTCACCAACAGCGTCTTGCAGAGGCTGACAGGCCGCCGCGATAGTTTCTCCAGCAGCCGCTAGTCTGTTACTTTCTGCCTCACTCAACTCAAAGATTTCGCTTAGTTCAAATAGACCCTGAAACCATAGTTCAGTAGGATCATTAAAAAGCACAAGTGTTGGAGCAATAGCACTGAGCTGTTCATACACAAAGTTCTGATCGCCTGAACTGTAGATAATGTGGCTAAAAGCCAAGATGAGGTCAGGATCACTTTCAAGAACGGACTCAAAGTTATAAGCGTAGTCACCAGAAACTTCAAGTGCAGCACCTGCAGTTTGGTCATCCCAATTTGGAATTATTTCTGTGCCTTCCCAGTAGTAACCTGCCACAACAGGCAGGCCGAGCGTAACGGCGCTGGCTATCGTAGCTGCATCTGCAAAGACACGCTGTGGATTTTTGGGAACTTCTGTTTCCCCAAAACGGTGCCGAACCAGCACGGTATCACCACGGTCTTCAAGCACTTCTAACTGTTCAGTTGGAAGTGCATAGGCTGGGAAGCCGGGGACTTGGCTGACTTGGGCAAAGCCCAAAGTGGCAACTGTGGCTGCAAAAAGGAGTAGGTTTTTCATATTAGATTCCTTTATGAATTTAAAATCCTTGTGTTCATTGGCAAGGTTTTAAACTTGTGTGTCAGTGCCAAGAAGGCTTTTACGAAGATACTTGCAGATGGACTTTCTCGAGCTTCACAACTTGATACTGTGGGTACGCATAAACCTCATCACTGCCTGATATAGGTGGTGTCTCAATACTGTGGCTGACTTCGACACGAGCGTCATATGTATGGGTGTGTTGCTGAGCGTCTTCAAATACAAAGCGTACCTCTGCCCAACTTGGTTCATCTGCCCCATCTTGGGCTAATATTTCGCCGTGTTTGCGGTAATTAAACCAGTCCCAGCCGTAATGCTGCCACAGTTCACGTTCGGCAGCTTGCATTAGCCCAGAAGTGACGCCAGCCCAGCCGCGGTAATGCCTGCGTAAAGCGGATACATCACCTGTATGTAGGACAATTTGTTCAGCTTGTTGGGCTTCGACATATGCCCAGTAGTGACCACTGGGCATATCGCATAAGGTTGGGGCGAAGACATGTCCACCAAAGTGGCAGACGCGCCAGACACGTGTATTCGCGTTGGCGTACTTAGCTTTAAGCATTTTGTAAAGCGGATACCCAAATTTGGCACAGGCGGCGTCTACTGTACCGTGGGTACACACCATGAGGTCGCGTACCTTGTCAAGCTGGTAGACGCGGTAGTTCTCAAAGTTTGGTAGTGAGTCTTGGTCTTCAAAAAATGCCCAGACAAGATCACCAAGTAACTCAGTTGGTATCTGATATACCTTCTTGTCAAAGTGCGTCATAAGGCCTGTAGGGCGTGTGTAGAAGGACACTAGACGGTAGCCATCACGTGAGTACTCGGGGTCGGGTACAACGACGAGTGGGCGATGTGTATAGTTGCCAGTTGCTTTGTAGTGTGCGAGCCAACGGGCCATTAAGTCACGAATACGTTGGGGTACAGGGCCGTCGTCCATAAAGACACCGCGTGGCCAAGGCAGAGGCTGCTCAAATACTACGGCGTCATCAAAGTGACCTGCGTACCCTGCTGGGTCGAGCTGGCGCTCGAGCGCCGTACAGTTGCAGTAATTAAAACCAGATGACTTAGACGCGAAGAGGCTCATAAGCTACCTATCACGTTTGAAAACAGTAGAACAAAAACTTTTCTCATCATTTCCTTCCGGAAACATCATCACTAACAGTAATTACTAGATTGGGTTTCAGGGCAAGAATCTGTGCAAAGTCAGGGTTATTATCCACTGCGCCAATGAGTTCTAGCTCGAGGAGTTTATTATGCTCATCGCGAGTTGCCTTGCTGACGCTTAGAAGCTGCTCGAGTTACTTTGTTGCTAAAATAACCAAAAACTATGTTATATATACACAAACACTAAAAGGCTTTTAAAACCTGATCGCGGAACTGCTCCATGTAAAACACTTCGCTAATGGGACCTGTGTAAGGGCGGCCCTCCGCCAAAACCACCCGCATGATGGGCACGTCCATAGCTGCTAACATAGTCTCTGCTTGAAAGCCTTCTTGTACACCCTCGCTGAACTGAATAGTGAATATAGCATCGGTCTCGAGGTCAAAGAAAGCTTCCAAACTAACTTCAGATGCTCCAAATGGTCCCAGGTCAACACCTGCTGGTGCGACTGCTTCAAAGCCAAGTGATTCGGCCAGACCACCTAAGGCAAAAGCACTGCCGAGAATCCAGGTTGAGTCTGGACTGGGTAGATAAACGATTGCGGTACGAGGCGCACTGGCTACCGTCTCTGCAACGTCAGCGCGAACCTCCGCGACCTTGGCCGCGTAGGCTGCAAGGACGGCCTCGGCTTGCGCTTCTTTATCCAACACTTCACCGAGTTTAACGATAATGTCTTGCCATGAGCCTCGAGCTTGCGGATT
The DNA here is from genome assembly GCA_039025155.1 of Deinococcota bacterium. Classification (GTDB taxonomy): domain Bacteria; phylum Deinococcota; class Deinococci; order Deinococcales; family Trueperaceae; genus JBCCBI01. The sequence continues at coordinate 7,875 of JBCCOX010000052.1, forward strand.
AAACGCAAGGGTTGGGGCGATTGCGGCTAGCTCGTCGAGGATACTGCCCTCTGCCCCTCCATCGTTGGGAAATAAGATGAGGTCAGGGTTGAGTAAAACGATACGCTCGAGCGACAGACCTTGCGCTTCTCCGATATAAACAGGTGTACCCAGTTGCTCTGCTGACAAATAAGCGTGCGTTGTTACCTCACTACCTTGCGGTACATCGATGCGCCCGCCGTAGCCTACGGGCTGAATATCTAGGCTTACCAACAGCTCTAGAAGCTCTTCACGCACCACCACTACGCGCTCAGGTGCGGCGTCAAAGGTGATGTTATTACCTGCATCGTCGGTGACGGTGACAGGAAACTGGGCTAGCGCAAAGCTAAAAACAAAGGTGACCAAGACGGGTGCTAGCGTTTTTGGGTGCATAGCTAGTCCTCCTTACAACATCGACTGTCTGTCACGAGTAGGGATACAAGGCAGGGATGCAAGGCCTTCCATCCCTGCCCACAGGTTAATTAGCTGACAAAATCTCCTGAATTTCTTCACTGGTAAGCGGACCCTCGAATACCTCTGGATAAATTTGCGGAGCAAAAGTATCCAAAATTTTGGTGGCACCAATGAGGCTACTGGCAATCGGATTGTTGTAGCCGGGTGTAATAAGAACGCGGTCATTTTGAACGGCAGTAAGTTCTTGCCACAGAGGGTCACTGTCTAAGCGTGTAAAGATGTCGTCATTTGAAATATCGCCGCCAGTCCAATTACCGTAGATAATCACATCTGGGTTGAGGTCGAGCACGCCTTCACTAGTGGTGGCAAAGGACCAACTGGTACCACCTGTGGGGTCGGGCCAGTCGCACATGGCGATTTGATTGAGCAGACTACAATCGGTTGAGTTTTGCGTGCGCACCGCAATGCTATCTGCCCGTAAGCCGGTGAACATGACCGAAACATCGCCTGGAGATGCTAGGGCGTAAGCTGCAAGGCGATCTTCAAACTGACCAATGATTGCTTCGGCGTCATCTTCTAACCCAAATAAGGTTGAAGCACGGCGCAGTTCTACGATGGTGTCTTCAAGCGAGTTAAGGCTGCCGGATAAATATACGGGTGCAATACCACTCAGCTCATCAACGTGTTCTGGGCGACCCCCCATGATGAGGTCGGGCTCGAGCGCTGCAATAAGCTCAGCACTGTAGCCGTCTTCACCCCGTACAGACGCAATTGACGAACTATCTTCAAAGTAAAGGGGATCATCTAACATTTCTTGGTTGGCAAGGGTGCCCACAGGTAGGACACCCAGTGTTGCCAGTGTGCCAAGGTTGCCGTTAAATAGCGCAACAATTCTTGTGGGGGCTTGCTCGAGCACAAGTTCACGACCCTGACCATCAACAACTGTGCGAGGGAAGCCGTCCTGGGCAAAGGTCACAGTAAAAAGTAAACCAAGTAAGATGCTAATCAGTTTTTTCATTTTTAGTCTCCAATGATTGAATAACGTGACTTGAGAGGTTAGGGATTCTGCTGCGTGTGGTGTTGCAAGTAGGCTCGAGTTTGCATATTGTCAAAAAGTATGATCTCTTTTCCGAGTAAATTGCTCAGGATTACCTGCAACGTGTATCCAAAAAATCCCTGCTTGGAACGTGGGTAAATATAGTTTTTGGGGAGGCGTATCTGGTAATGAAGCGTGAGAGATAGGACAAAGCATCAATCCCATCCCTCATTTGGGGTTACCTATATTTGCTGGTGTCTACTGACCTGAAAAAGTATTCACTGGGTTTGGCAAAAGGTGTTACCAAGGTTGTCATTCACCAACTTGTCATTCATCCATCAACTTATTGAGCTGGCATAGGCACAATCTCACCTGAGGTCATCTCTGCTAGAACCACCATAGCAAGCGCCATAAGTGCGTCATAGGAAGCTGAAGTTGCTTCTGCTCTGGGCAAAATGACCAGTTGACCCTCACGGCATGCGTGTAGCACCTCACACCAGGAAGGTAGTACCTCGCTCATGGCATCAAGCGCGTCTTGTGGTGTTTGAGCTTGGTCCGTACGGTACGTTAGAAAGACGACGTCCGCATCGAGGTCGGGTAGATTTTCAGCTGAGAAGCGGGCACTACCACCTTCACCAATGGCGTCCACGGCTGCCGGGAAGCGAAAACCTGCATCGCGTAAAACGGTACCTAGTGCCGAGTAGGTGTGTTGAACAAAAATCTCACCGTTCACGCCTTGAATAACACTAACGGTGATGTCTTCGGTGGGAATCAAGCGGCGTAGTTGCTCGATTTGAGCTTGGTAGCGGGTCTCGAGCCGCGCGAGTGTAGCTTGGGTGCTCGTTGCCGCAGCTAAAAGGGGGAAAACGCCCAAGGTTTGCCTAGCGGTGGTGTCAACCACGACGGTTGGTGCAATGGCTTGAAGCTGGTCAACGTCGGCATTTTGCCACGTAGAGGTAATAATCAGGTCAGGTGTAGCGGCGGCAACCGTTTCTACATCCACAGGATTACCGCCCAGGTAAACGATTTCAGAGTTATCAAAGTCGTAACCCGTAACTGTAATAGAGCCGCGAATGAAAGGGTCACCCTCAGCTGTAGTGCGGCCGTGACTGCCCACTGGAATCACACCCAGTTCAATCAGGGGTGTGCCGAGGTTTTTATCGTGCAGTACCGCAATCCGTTGCGGACTGGTGGGTACATTGATCGTGCGGTCGAGGTCGTCGGTGACCGTGCGGGTATCTTGTGCAAAGCTAAATCCAAGTACGACTAAACCGAGTACAACAACGAATGTTTTCATAGTTTCTCCTTTGTGAGATAGGGCGAAAGGTTGCGGGGCGGCGTAGGTGGAAATGAGGGATGGGTTAAGCGCTTTTTCCCATTCCTCATGCACCATCACTCTTCAAGCGGCACAAAGTCACGCTCGGCAACTTGGCTTACCAGCACAGAAATCATAGTCTCTAGCCCATCAATCGCAAACGCGCGAATGAGGCTACGGTCAATGATGACGAGTTTATTGTTGCGCGGTGCGTGTAAAAGTTCGTCAAAACCGGGCACGAGAGTTTGCCATTGCTCGAGCCGCTGCGACGCAGGTTGGTCGAAGAAAACTTGGTAGCTCGAGAAAATAAAATCACTGTCGATTGCCTCAACCAGTTCGGGGCTTAACATGCCCTCGTCGCCTAGCATGTCTTCGGTCATGGTTTTACGGTTGAAGCCAAGTGCGTCCGCCACCACAGTAAACGTGCCGTAGTCCTCAGCGACATAGATGCCATCTGGAAAGGGGTCAGCGAAGACAACGGTCACCTCTGACGGGTCGCCGATGCTGTCTTGGAGTACGGCTCTAGCGTGCTCGAGCTTGAGTTCGTAAGCAGCCATTTTAGCTTCGTACACATTGCTCATGCCGGCTAGGTCAGCAATTTCACCCAGCCACTCGGTCAGCGGTTTTCCAAAGCAATCAGCAGCATAGGTTGGCGCAATTTTAGAAAGATTATCGTAGCTCTCGGCAACCCACGAGGCAATGAGAATAAGGTCGGGCTCGAGGCTGGCAATCACCTCAATATCCGGTTCGTTAATAAAGCCTATGTTGGCTAGGCCTTCCCCAAATTGCGTGCCGTAAAACTGGGTTGCGCCGCGAATAAATGGGCGACCTCCATTGAAATTATCCGATTGCATAGAGCCTGCACCGACCATGGGCGCGCCCAGTTCAACCAGTGGCGTGGCCATGCAGTCGGAGCGAACGGCGATGATGCGCTGCGGTGACACAGGAATCTCGACAACGTTCCCGAGGTCGTCGGTGACGGTGCGCATGTCTTGGGCAAAGCTGAACCCTAAAATGGTAAGAACGAGTAAAATGAACAGTTTTTTCATGATTTTCTCCATAGAAGTGACTAGAGGCTTAAAGGTTTGGGATAGCTTAGTTGAGAATGAGTCATAACTGATGGGGAATGGGAAAAAGCTAATGCCTATGACCCACACTTCTTACTCCTCGAGGGGTACGAAGTCGCGCTGTGCGATCTGGCTGGTGACGATAGCTAGTGTTTCTTCCAGTGAGCGAAAACTTAACGCCCGCATCGGTTCTTGGTTGATGATAAAAAACTGGTTGTTGCGGGGCGCGTGCAATAACTCGTTCCAACCGGGCACAAGAGCATCAAAATTGTCGTGGATGGCCGAGACGGTCTGCGTGTAGGGATAGAACAGCCCGACCCAAAAATCAGCATCGACCTCTTGTATTCTTTCGGGACTAAATTCCTGGTTTTCATCGCCTAACTCAGCAATGACCTGCGGTTCACTAAACCCGAGTTCGGTCAGAACCTGGCTGAGCGCGCCCCAATTACCGTAGATGTAGAACTGCCCATCAAAGGTGTTGACGACAGCCACACTTACATTTGCTGGATCGCCAAGCTCTTGCTCAATTGTGCGGCGTGCCAGTGCTAAGCGAGCCTCCCAGCGGGCCTTAAGCGCCTCAAACTCGTTGCTCATACCAGCGGCGTCGGCAATTTTGCGGTAACGCTCCATAGCAGGCTGCGAATGAATGGCAATCACTACAGTAGGTGCAATCACCTCAAATTGCGGCAGCAAGTCCTCCTGCCAATCGGGAATAAAGATGAGGTCCGGTTCGGCTGCGATGATGGCCTCGAAGTCAGGCTCGTTGGGGCTACCCACCCAGATCAGGCCACTGTTCCTAAAGTCCACATTAAAAAGGTCGTAGGCACCGCGTGGAAAGGGTTCACCGTCGTTAACGCCTTCCCGCGCCCGACCAGAGGATGCAACGATGTTGGCCCCAAGCTCCCAAAGTGGAGCTGTGAACTGCTCCCCCCGCACCGAGACGATACGCTGCGGGATAACGGGTATTTCGACCGTGCGGCCGAGGTCGTCAGTGTATTGACGGGTTTCTTGGGCGAAGGCAAAGCTGGTTAAGGTAAGTGCTGTAAGTGTTATAAAATTAACTAAGTGTTTCATGTAAGACTCCTTTGTAGAAAAGAAGTTTGTGATTGCACCCTACTGCCCGACAGGTTCAGGCGCGGACAAAATGGTTTGCAGCATGGTGGTCATGGTGGCGAGGGCATTAAACGAAATGGCTTTGGCTTCATCGCGGGGAATGCGGTAGTAGCGCCCCCCACTACACGCAGTTAGCACGTCGCAATAGCTGGCAAGGACCTCCATCATGCGGGCATGGGCGTCTGCTGGGGTTTCGTTGCGGTCACCCCGGTAAGTGTCAAAAATAATGTCGGCATCTAGCTGAGGCAAAAACTCAGCACTCACCTCTTGGCCCCCACCTGGCTCGAGGCCGTTAATCAAATCAGGTAAGCCAAACCCTGCGTCCCTAAGCACCCGCCCCAAGCTCCCGTAGGTGTGCTCAATAGCGATGGCACCATCGGAGCCCTCCATCACTGAAATAGTGATGGCTGAGGTGTCCACTAGACGGATTAACTGCGTGAGTTGGGCCTGGTAGCGAGCCTCGAGCACAGCGAGTTGTGATTCTGTCCCCGTAAGTTCAGCTAAGCGGCCGTAGATGGCGAATCTATCGGTCACATCCTCATCAAAAACCACTGTGGGGGCGATGGCCTCGAGTTGCTCGAGCGGCGAATCCCGGCTCACTAACGTCACAATTAGGTCAGGTTGCGCAGCAGCCAGGGCTTCAACATCCAACGGGGAATTCCCCAAAAAAGTGATGCCAGTGTTGTCGAAGTTGGCGCCAGTGAGTACCTCTGCCGAACGAATATAAATATCTCCGTCACTGGTTGTGCGCCCGTGGGAGGCTACCAGCGGCGCGCCCAGTTCAATGAGCGGCAAGGTTAGGCGTAGATCGTCGAGGCTGGCGATAGCTGTAGGTACAGCAGGAATATCCACGCTGCGACCAAGGTCGTCGGTCACCGTGCGGGTATCTTGGGCAAGACTGAAGCCCGCAAGCATAAGGGTGACTAAAAAGGTGACTAAATTTAGCTTTTTCATCTAAAGCTCCATAGTTCAGAAAAATGCTTTTGCTGGAGATGGGTTGTATGCAGTAGGTTTGTAGAATCATTCATTAATGAAAAGAATTACTACATCGATCTTTCGTATCTTCTGTTGTACTGAGCTGTTACTCCTGCACCAAGTCACGGTTCAGGTCATCCTGCAAAAGCACACTGGCAATTTGCTCTAAGCCGTTCATGACCTTGCCCCAACCTGAGCCGACCATGGTTGAGCCGTTAAGTGGGTAGATTTGACCTTCTTGCGCTACCGGTAGCACGCTGACGATAGATTCGGACGTAAACGCTGTAAATGCGTCAGAATCGCCTCTGTCGTCAGCATCAAAGACGAGTTGGAACATTACATCAGCCGCGTGATCGCCGATGGTTTCCATCGAGCGGTACTCGCGCTGGTCGGTTAAGCCGCGTTCAGGAGCAGGGCGGATGGGCTCGAGCGTGCGCAAAATCACGCCCATGGCTTGGGTGGGGTTAGTTGGATAAAACTGACTGTCTTCTTCGGCATAGGTCAAAATGGATATGGTCGTTGTCTCAAGAGCTTCGCCTAGTTGCTCGCGTACCTCTGCGGCTCGAGCTTCAAGTTCAGCTTGCAGCTGCTCAGCGCGTTCGGTGCGGTTGACTAGGTTAGCAAACTGGAACAGGGCATCTTCCAACGGTTGCTCAAACATGTCGATGACCACCACGGGAGCGATACTGCCGTATAGCTCAGGCGCTTCGGGTGGCCAAGGTGAGGCG
>JBCCOX010000053.1:0-14421 GCA_039025155.1 Deinococcota bacterium
GTGCAGTTGCGGCATACTGATTCACGTGGGCGTGGCGGTGTATTCTCACTTCGTTCTGTCAAAAACTGCTCAAAAGATTGGTACAACGCGGCTGTTTGTTCAGGTGCTAACGTCAGCATGCACTCGCTAAACATGGGACTTGTAAAGGTGATGGTGGCTTGCTCGAGGTCGACATCATCGTTCAAAATTCGTTCAACCTGAATGCTGCTGTACCCGCCTAGCGGTGCGCTCCCTTGAATGTGTGCTAGACGCAGACTGAAGTTAGGAAGACTCAGCTCGCCTGTGGTAGCAAGTACCGGTGTCCAGTAGACCATGCGGCGGTACAGAAAGTCGTTGCGCGTTACATCTATCAGTAGTTCACTGCCAACAGCTCGCCCCCACCACAGCCGTACGTGTACAAGTTCATCGTTGACCCAAGTTGCTTGGGGAGCAACATTGGCATGATTGCGAACGTACAAAGACAGGACTTTGTCTCCCTGCTGAATAAAAAGCGTGCTGTGCCACGGGGCTGGCTGGGTAAAGTCGGCGGCCTCGAGCCAAAACTGCCCACTCTCATAGGGTGAGGTTGTTGTCTCAAAGCTCTTCTCCAAGCTATCCACAGAACTCACAGGAATACGGCTCAAGCTTAGTTGCATCTCAAAGGCAGGGTCAAACGTGCTATAGATATAGTCTGTTTGGGCCATAACTCCCCCCGTGAATAGAAGTAGCAAAATGAGTGCATTTATACATCGTGATGTTAGTTGTAGTGTCATGTTAGAACCTCTGTTTGTTGAGATGTCTCAGCGCCAGCCAGTATCTTGTGTCAAGGCTCATCTCATACATTAGTTTAAACAATCAGAACCTAAAGACCCACATAGGTATCTTGTGTAAAAACGTTCTAGACAGGCGTTTTATATTTCCACAATGCATGAGAATGAGATGTCAAGGTAACATGAATCCCCATGTGTTATTCAGATGTACTGGCTAAAATAAGTCATGACGACAACGATTACCGTGGCATCGTCCGATGCTCAGTTGAAGCAAATCTTAGCCCTGCAACGGCGTTACCACAAACAGACCCTCAACGCCGACGAACAGCGCGCAGAAGGCTTTGTCTTTGCTGAGCACACACTGCCACTACTCAAGCGTATGTCAGCTAAGTTGCCACAAGCTATTGCACTCGTAGACAATCAAGTGGTGGGGTATTGTTTGTCTTTGTCTTTATCTTTACAATCAGCCCTGCCAAACCTTGCAGCCATGTTTGCGCAGTTTGAACGCTGTAGCTACAGAGGTAAACCTCTTGTTGACTACCCCTTTTTTGTTGGTGGTCAGGTTTGTGTAGACCGAGCATATCGAGGGCAGCATCTTATGTCTCAGTTGTATCATCAGATTCAGCAATCGCTACAGTCAGATTACGACTTGTGTGTCACTGAGATTGCTGCTCGCAACAACGTATCGGTGTGTGCACATAAAAAGATGGGATTTGAAATTATCTCTACCTACACCGATGAACATGAAGAATGGGTAATCGTTGCGTGGGACCTGAAAGGCGCAGTGTAAGAAAGAATTTAAGCAATGCTAACAAGCTCGTTGATAAGGCAAATACCTTGAACGGCAACATCATCTTAATCAATGGCACGTCCAGTGCTGGCAAATCAACCTTGTGTAAGGCGTTACGGGAAGCTCTGCCAGAACCGTTTTGGTACATGGCATCTGACCAGTTTATTGAGGTTGGCATGGCACCGTCGCGCAATGACCAAGGGGGCAGGTTTGACTGGGGCAAGCTGCGCCCACACTTTTTCGATGGTTTTCACAAGGTGTTGCCCGCCTTTGCGAGTGCAGGCAATCACCTTCTGGTTGAGCACATTGTTGAGTTTCAGGATTGGATGGATGACTTGGTGCAGTTACTCCACGGGTTTGATGTGTTCTTTGTGGGCGTGCAGTGTCCGGCGGATGTACTCGAGCAACGTGAGCGCGACCGTGGGAATAGGCAAATCGGCGAAGCGCGCTATCATATGAAAACGCATAATTACTGCACTTACGACCTCGAGGTGGATTGCCAGCACGATTTACACGACAATGTGAACCTCATTGTAGATGCGTGGCAGCAGCGCCGCGCGCCAAGTGCGTTTGAGCGGATGTATCAAAAGAGATATGAGTCGCCCTAACCCATACAAAATCGCCGTTAACCCCGCTAAGCGCAGAAAATTTGTGCAAGTACTTGACGAATACCGCATACCGGGGTATACTTGAAAAATAGTCAAGGGAACAAACCAGCGCTTTTGGGCGCTTATTTTTTGGCCTGCTCGAGCGAGCATATCCACCTCAGCCAAATGCCCTTACCCAAATGCCCTCACCCAAACGCCAGTGCAATAACCCCTAAAACCATAAGTGATGCAGCAGCTAACCTCCGCTTGACATCGCCTTCTTTTAAAAACGTTGCACCCATAACCGCGCCAATTAAAATGCTGATTTCTCTAGCAGGGGCAATGTAACTCACAGGTGAAAAGGTGAGTGCTGTGAGGACCAAAATATAGGCCAGTGAGCTAAGTGTCGCAACAAGTAAAGCTTCCCGGCGGTGATGTTGCCAGTGATGGGTTACATCAGTCCAGTTTTTAAGCGCTACCGGTGCAAGTAAGATCACACGTACTACGTTCATCGACCAATCAAATACCAACGGGGGAATCAGCAAAACGCTTACCGCGTGCTTGTCCCATAGGGTATAGCTGGCAATCAGCACACCTGTGAGCAGCCCAAACATGATGGCGGTTTTGCCTTGGGGTGATAATGTCCTGTGAAGTAGACGCCGACCACCTGCTAGCAAAAACACACTCACAATAACCAAAGCTGCCCCGCATAGTGCCAGGGGAGAAGGGCGCTCTGTAAAGATGATGATGGCTAAAACAGTTGATAACATCGGTCCTGTACCCCTAGCCAAGGGATAGACCAACGACAGATCGCCTACCTTGTAGCCGCGTTGTAAAAGGAGAAAGTAAGCGAGATGCAACACGCCACTACCCAGAATAAATACAAAGCCTAAAGGGCTAATTGTTGGTTTTTGAATGAAGATAACACCTAGTGCTAAAGGGGCATAAATACAGGCTGAAAGTGCACCAAATAACCAGACAAACGCTGCGCCGCCACCAACCTTTTTAGCAAAAAGATTCCAACTTGCATGCGCAAACGCAGCAGCAACAACTAAACCCAAAGCAAATAACGTCATAGAGGCTCCTTTTCACTCCCATGAGTGAGCTGGACCTCCAGGCTTTTATCCCTTTAGTTGTAGATGGATATCATCTCGGTGTCGCTTGGTCACTGTCCGTTTGCCTCTTATTGTTGATGATGCTTGTCAAAATGCTTTAACGAGGTCAAACGCGGAACCCTAGACACAGCCACATGCTGATACGAGTATAACAGATTGTAGACGTATCACGGTGATTAAAACGGCTTGTATTTTAGTTCTTAAGTAATGGCAAAACAGTCGTAAACTCTGGTTGATGCCTAAAACCGCCGCAACTACTTGACGAATACTGCATACCGGGGTATACTAAAAACAACAATCAAAAAACAAACGGCGCTTGCAAGCGCTTATTTTTTGGCCCTTTTGAGATGTGTAACTAGCGCTATCTCTTACGACACGTACCAATTTAGCTACTACACCACACAATCAGGAGATGTATATGGCGGTTCAACTTGCTGAAGCTATAGAAATATTGTCTCGTACGCCCGACACCTTAACGAGTTTAGTGCAAGGTCTATCCCCCAAATGGCTCAATGGCACCGAAGGTCCTGAAACGTGGAGCCCCTACGATGTTGTAGGTCACATGGTCAACGCTGAAACCACCAACTGGATGGTACGGCTTAACATTATTTTAGATCACGGGGAAAGTAAGCCGTTTACGCCGTTTGATCGCTTTGCACACAAGCAAACGAGTCAAGGGAAGTCCGTTAAGACGTTACTGCAGGAGTTTGCTAGTTTGCGCCAGCAAAACATAGACACCTTACGTTCCTACAACTTAACTGAGGCAGACTTTGAGAAGTTAGGGCAGCACCCTGAGTTTGGGCAGGTCAAGCTAGGTGAGTTATTGGCAACGTGGGTTGTGCATGATTTGAGTCATGTACGGCAGATTGTGCGGGTGATGGCGAAGCAGTATACGGTAGAGGTGGGACCTTGGCAGGCGTATTTGCCTATCTTTAAAGAGTAGAAGATGACATCCATGCATCAATTGTCGCTAAAATGATGTTGACGCTATGTTTGTCCGCTTTTATATTGATCCTGAAACTGACTTGCCTCATATCTACAAACACGATGTTGATGAGGCAGAAGTTGAAGATGTGCTCTACAATGTTGCAGAAGACCGACAAGGGCAGGATGGCTCGAGACTAGCTATTGGACAAACATCTGGCGGACGTTACTTGCGCGTCATTTACGTTCCTGAGGCTGACAGTCTTTTTGTCGTAACTGCTTACGAATTAACACCGAAAGCACTTGCTGCTTTCAAACGGAGACGCGCTAAGAAAGGAGGAAAGGCATGAATCAAAAACTTCCTAAAGGTTGGACAGAAAAGCGAATGAAACGCTTAATTGATCATTACGAAACGCAAACAGATGATGAAGCCACTAGCGAAGACGAAGCTGCCTTTCTTGTAGAAGAAGCACTTATACAAGTACCTCTTGATCTGGTTGCTGATGTGCGTGCTCTGATTGCTAAACAACAAGAAAATCACTGATGTATTGATCCAAATTAAGTATCTTAAACGCGCCATAACAATGTTTTTGAGAAGCTGTCTGTCACGAATGCATGCGTTACGGACTCAAAAACCCGAGATTTAAGGGAGTTAGTAATGTTAGCGTCAAAAACCTCGAGGCGAATAGCTGGATTCTTCTTAATAGCTAACTCTATTGTGCTGCTTCCAGCTACTTTAGGAGCTTTGGGCGTACTTACCACAGACTCTAGGTATCCTCAAGACACAGGATTCATCCGCATTAAATTTGTTGTGGGTATAGGTTACTGTGTAGGACTTATCTTGAACAGCTTCTACTTTCGTGAGTTCCATCGAAGAAGTGTTAAGTATGGTAGAGCATGGTGGTTTGCATCCGGCTCTAGCAATTTGATTGGAATGTTAGGAATTAGCACTATGGGACTTGGAGCACTTGCAGGGGTTTTATGCGTCCCCACATTGTTGTCGTACTGGGCAATGTTCCCAAAACGCCGTAATCCAACAGGCAACGCAGTTTGATTGGGTCTTACAGTTGAGACTAGCAGCGACATCCTATGGTGACATCTGCACGCGACTAGCTTTAATAATCGCTCGAAAAAGCTGGTTCATACTCAGTGCGTCGCTAGCACTAAAGCCAATGCTGCGCTCACCTGCGCGCGTCACACCCGGCAAATAAAGACATTGATCTACCCTTGTTTGGTGGTCAAACTCAACCTCAACATCACAAGGATTGGGAAACGTCCAGGGCTTAGCTGTGTTGGCGTTGACAGCCTCTTCTGCTGCCTCGCGGATAAGTTGCTGCGCTTTGTGCGGGTGCAAGTGAATGGCGCTGAACGTGGAGTAACCTTCTTTCACCACCACGCCCATAACCTCCTCACCTGAAAACGCTTGGCACTGCGCCACAGCTTTGTCATCGCCAGTGACGAGCAACACGGGCACATCAAAATGCCCGGCAATGGCGGCGTTTAAGCCAAACTCACCTGTGGAGAGGCCATTTAGGCGGACATCCTGCACGTAACCTGTCCAAGTGTGGGCAAGGGGTGCGGCGGGTGTGCCGGCTTTGGCGTGGTAGCCGACAAAAAAGAGCCCATCAATGCCTTCTTGCAGACCTTGCACCATGCCCAATTCTTTGTCGCTCCCGCTAATGAACCGCACATCACCATGCAGTTCTTCGGGCACAAGGTTGCGCATCCCGTCGTGCGAGTCGTTGACGATGACCTCCGTGGCACCGGCAGCAAAGGCACCCTCAGCAGCGGCGTTCACCTCTTTGGTCATGCGCAAACGGGCACGTTCGTACTCCACGGTTGAGGACGGAACCTGACCTAGTTCGGGCGGCATCACCTGCACCCAACTGGTGACGCCACAGACGCCTTCCATATCTGCTGAAATTAAGATTTTCACCTGTCACCTCCGCAGCTGGATTATAAATCACATCATCAACTTAATTGCGGACTAAGCAGAAACTTCTTGCATACCTAATATCTCTTATTCATCCGCCAACTTGCTAGAATATGGAGGTGAAACTCCTCCACACTGCCGACTGGCACGCCGGGCGCACCCTCAAAGGGGTGAACCGCACCCCAGAAATTCATGACGCCTTACAAGAGATTGCCGAACTCGCCAAAGTTGAAGCGGTAGACGCGATCCTCATCGCTGGCGATGTCTACGATAAACCCACGCCACCCGCAGATGCCGAAGCCGCTGTCTACGACTTTTTTGTGAGCGTGGCCGAGGCAAATATTCCTAGCATCGTCATCGCGGGCAATCACGATTCTGCTGGGCGGCTAGATGCGGCAGGTAAGTTACTTGGACGGGTGGGCGCGCAGGTTCTTGGCAATGTCAAAGTGGCGGAGCAAGGCGGCGCGTTTACATGGCAACTGGCGGGTGAAAGCTTACAAGTTGCGGCACTTCCATTTATTTCTGAACGGCGCTTAGTGAAACTAGGTGATCTCCTCGATGCCGACCCGGGCAAGTGGCGGCAGCGCTATCAACAGGGTATGAAAGCACTGGTTGATAACCTCACCGGAAGTTTTAGGGAGGATGCCGTCAACTTGCTGATGATGCACACCACCATGGAAGGTGCTGAACTTACAAATTCTGAATATCAGTTTTACTGCACGGAAGATTACACCGTCACGCACCAAATTATTCCAGATAGTTGCAACTACGTGGCGCTTGGGCACATCCACAAGGCACAGCCCATTAAAGATTACGCGGGTAATGGTGGGCGTTACGCGGGGAGCCTCTTGCAGTTAGATTTTGGCGAGGCAGGTAACGACAAGTCCGTGTTTGTGGTCGAGGCGAAGGTGGGTCGTCCAACCAAATTGCTCAAACAGTACGATATTAGCTCAGGGAAAAAGCTCAAGCAGACGTCAGTGAAGTTGGATGAGCTAGAACGCCGCACCCCCGAAATCCTTAGCTTTGATGGCTATGTGAAACTCACCATCAGTCTAGACAGTCCCGTACCCGGACTCAAAGACCGTGTGCGCCGCGAGTTACCGAACGTGCTGGATATTGCGGTGCGTCTTCCTGAACGCGCCCGTGAACATGTTACTGGCGTGGACTTTCAGAAAGTGTCCATGCTCGAGGCATTTGAGCAGTACTACAGCGAAGGCCGTGACGGTAATTTGAGTGATGAGCTGCGCCAAGCATTTCGTGACCTTTATGAACAAGTGACGACAAGTTGAAGGTGTCTAGATGAAACCACTCAAGCTCGAGCTATCCGGCTTTGGCTGCTTCCGGCAGGCAACCGACATCCCCTTTGATGATTTAGGCTTGTTTGCCATCGCTGGACCAACGGGTTCTGGCAAAAGCACCATTTTAGACGCCATCACCTACGCGCTTTATGGGCAGACGCCGCGTTTAGGCAGTCGCGGGCTGGACGTACTGATTAGCCCCGGCCTCGACCAGCTTCAGGTGACGCTCAGTTTTGACGTACCTGGGGGAACGTACCGTGTAGGGCGCAGTTTGCATCGTACGGCTAAGCGTACTGAAGCGCAAGCGCGTTTGGAAACGCCTCACCCAGATACCGCAGGCAAGTGGAAGACTGTCCCTGACACCGAAAAAGTGCGTGCGCTTAATGACCGACTCGTGAACATCATCGGGCTGGATTACGACGGGTTTACGCGTGCGGTACTCTTACCGCAGGGTGCCTTTGATGCGTTTTTGCGTGGGGACGCCAAAGCGCGCCGACGTTTGTTGGTGACGCTGCTAGGCATTGAGCGCCTCGAGACCATGCAGCGTTTGGCAGGTGAAAAGGCAAAAGATGCCAAGCAAGCCCTGCAAAATATTTATGTACGTCTCGAGGAAGACTACGCGGGTGCTACGCCAGAACGTTTAGATGAGGTTGCCAAAGAACAAGCAGACTTGACTAATCAGCAAAAAGATGCCCAAGAGAAGCGCGAGCAACTCACCCAGACCCTCGGGGAGCTGGACGCTCTCAAAGCCTTAACTGACGAACTTGCTAGCGTGCAAACGGAATATGACGACCTTAATTCCAACGCAGAAGGTCACGAGGCTAATCAAACAAGGCTCGAGCAAGCTGAACGGGCAAGTCTCTTAAAACCTCAGTTACAACTGCTGCGGGCACGTCAAACAGAACTTGATGAGGCACAAAAAGAACTCACGCGGCTCGAGGCTGCTCAAAAAGCATCACAATCCGCCCGTGATAGCGCGCAATACGCAGCCGATGAAGCTACGCAAGCTGCTAGGCAATTACCTGAACTAGATACCAAGTTGCGCAAGTTGGAGACGGCAAATGACTTGCTCGAGCAACTTAGCGCACGCGGTGGCGGGTTAGATGATGCTTCTCACGCTGTGGATGGTGTTGGCTACAGCGAACAAGCGTGGCAAGCGTATCAATCTTTAGCCAATCACGTTCCCCAACTCACCCGAGCTGAGGCTGATTTAGCAAGCAGTCGAGGACGCCTTGAAACGTTAGAAGCTGATTTGAAAACGGCTCAAGACAGCCTCGAGCAGGCTCAACAAACTCTCACGTCACAGGGGGATGTTGACCAACAACGAGCTGACCTTGATACCCGCGTGCAAGAGGTTGATAAAGCTGTAACCTTGCTCGAGCAACTCACCGCACGGGGCGGAGCATTAACATCAACATCTGACCAGTCAGACCAGTCAGATATTAGCTATAGTGAACAAGCGTGGCAAGCGCATCAAGATTTGATGGCACAACTTCCGCAACTTGCGAGCCTCGAGCGGGACCACACGCGAGCGAGTCAAACGCTACAAACAACACAGCAAACGTTAGCGGAAACAACCTCAACTGTGACAACCTTAGAGACTGAACTGAAGATACTCGAGCAAGCTGGCAAAGACGCCAAAGCAGTGTTTGAACAAGCCGATGCCGACTTAAACGCTGCCCGTGTTGCCAACCAAGCTGCCGCCGTGCGCGTGCATTTGGTTGCTGGCGAGCCTTGTCCAGTGTGTTTGCAGACGGTCAAGACAGTTCCCGAGCAGGAAGATAATGATTTGGTGGCGCTCGAGCAAACCCGCAATGCTACAGAAAAAACTCTACTTGCTAAACGTGAGGAGTATCGAACCAAAAACGGTGATCTCAAATTAACTCGTGAACGGCTCAGCAGTTTACAGGCGGATGTCACGACGCAAGAAGAAGCGGTTAATGCAGCTAAAACAGCGCTCACTGAAGCACAAACTCCGTTTATTGAGGCAGGTTGGGTGACGGCTAAGACTCTCGATGATGTTCGTGATGTCGCTGAACAGCGCCGTGGGGCACTACTTGCAAGTCTTGCGGCGAGCATCACTCAAGTAACTGCTGGACGCGACCCAAGTGAGCTTCGGGCGGAAATCCTCAGCCAAAAACGGGAGATTGAGGCAGCCTTCAAACGTGCGCAAGATGCCGTGAGCAAAGCACAGCGCACAGTGGATAAAGTACACACGCAGCTCGAGCAAACCTCGAGCCAAGTGGCTGACCAAACTGCCAACGTCAATCAAGCCCGAAAGCACCTCACCGAACTTGTCAAAACATACGCAAAACCTACAGGGTTGCTCAAAAGGTGGACAGCCAAACGCCTTAAAACGCTAACGTCAGATGAGATGACAGCAGATATTGATGCCCTCAAAGACCATTTGCTAGGAAGTTTGGCGGCGCGTGTTTTGGATATCACCGACGGGCAAGACCCGGCTCAAGCCGCTGAGACATTACAAGCTCAAAAGCAAACGCTGGAAACAACTCAACAACAAACGCAAGATGCTTTGAACAACGCCCAACGCGAGTTGGATAAAGTGCAAACGCAGCTCGAGCAGCACACGACCTATCTAACCCGTGTCAAAGATGATGTCACTAACGCGCAGGAAAGTTTAGATACTGCGCTTGTTGAGGCTAATTTTGCAGATGTTGACACGTTACAAACTGCGCTGCTCGAGGATGCTGAGTTAGTCGCCTTACGCGAGCAGGTTCGTCAAACGCAAGCCAATCAAGCCCGTTTAAGTGAGCGGCTAGCAGCCTTGCACAAACAACTTGCTGGACGTACCTTTGATGCAGATGTTTACACGCAAACCCAACTGGCTAAAGATGATGTGGCAACGCGCATTGCAGATGTGCAGCAGCGGTTAGGGGCGCTCGAGCAGCAGCATGCTACCCTCACCGAGCAACTGGCGAAAGCTGGAAATCTGCGCGAGCAACTGCCTGCGCTAGAAAGCACGATGAACATCTACCAGCAACTCAACCAAGATTTGCGTAGTGACAAGTTTCAAGAGTTTTTGATTACCCGCGTACAAAGTCAACTGGCGCTCAGAGCTTCAGCTATTATCCGGGAGGTCAGCGAGGGGCGTTACGACCTGCGCTTAATTCACGGTGAGTATCACGTATTGGATGCTTGGAACGCTGGCGAAATGCGCACGGCTAAAACCCTGTCTGGTGGAGAGACGTTTATTGCCAGTTTGGCGTTAGCATTGGCTTTGTCTGATACAGTTGCTAACGGTACAAGCTTAGGTGCGTTATTTTTAGATGAGGGCTTTGGCACGTTGGATAGTGACGCCCTCGAGGCTGTCACTCAAGTACTCGAGAACTTATCTGCTGAGGGGCGTATCGTCGGCATCATCACCCATGTGAAAGAATTAACCGAGCGCTTGCCGCAGCGCCTACTGGTGCAAAAAGGGCCGGATGGTTCAACGGTGGACTGGGATTAAACACGTTAGAATACGAATATGACACAACCTCAACCAAGTGGTGCGCCCATGTCTGCCGATGACTGGATTAGTGCGCTTGATTTGCACCCTCACCCTGAAGGTGGGCATTACAAACAGGTGTACAGAGCCACCCAAATCATCAGCCAAGCGAATTTACCTGCTAGTTTTGCAGGTGATAGGGCGGCTGCTACAGCTATCTACTTTTTACTCAAAGAAGGTGAGATTTCAGCGTTTCACCGTTTGCAGGCCGATGAGCTCTGGCATTTTTACACAGGCTGCCCTCTTGAAATTCACGTCATTACCTTGGACAGTCAGTACAGCCGCTTCGAGCTTGGCTTAGATTTAGTCAATGGCCAGCGGCCTATGCAAGTGATTCCGGGTGGTGTTTGGTTTGGTGCCTGCTTAAAACCATCTACAGGTCAAGATGACGCAACGGGACTAGCAGCTTGTTTTACTTTAATTGGGTGTACTGTCACGCCGGGTTTTGACTTTGAGGACTTTGAGCTAGCTGAACGGGACACGCTGTTGCAAGATTTTCCAGAACATCACAACATCATCAAACAGTTAACACCCTAAATGGTCTTAGGTTGATGGAACCGTGTTGTATGTAATAGCTGTGATAATTCGTAGTAGATACGTCAAGGTGTGTTCACAAAGGCATTTTTCTTTGAAACGTATAGTTATGCAGCTTTTCCCTTGACATTAAGTCTTACTAGCCGAAAAGATAGAATTTACTGTGACGATACTTGTGCCGCTGGGTGCGGTTATTATAGGCATTGCTGCACTAATCTGGGGGAGTAATTTTTTAATTGATAACGCCAGCATTCTGGCACGCCGTTTGGGCGTGAGCAGTTTGTTGATTGGACTTACCGTGGTTGCGTTTGGGACCAGTGCGCCTGAGTTAGCAGCTAGTATTGCCTCTGCGCTCGAGGGCCTGCCGGATTTGGCGATGGGTAACGTGATTGGCTCCAACACGGCAAACTTAGCGCTAGTTATGGCAGTTGCCGGGCTTATTTATCCGCTTACAGTTGACCGTAAGCTCATCAGGCGGGATGTCATTATGATGCTGGCAACGAGTATCCTCATTATGGTTGTGACATGGGACGGTAGTGGTGACGGTCTAGGACGAATTAGTAGGCTCGAGGGTTTCATCATGGTTGGGCTCCTACTTGCCTACGTCAGCATGCTCATTCGCAGTGACGCTATATCATCTCGGGTGGGTCGTAAAGACACGTTTAGCGATGATATTGATGTGGATGATGTTGATGCGTCTACATCTAGATATGTGGCTAACCCTGTATCGGGTAACGCCGCGTCAACGTTGGCATCCTCAGAGGATAATTTTTTACACCAACCCCAAGATAATGCTTTGTGGAAGGTCATCAGCCTCGCACTTGTGGGGATTGCCTTGTTGGTAGGTGGCGCTAACGTACTCGTTTATGGTGCGTCGGTGCTGGCGAGTCAGTTTGGCATTAGTGAGCGGGTCATTGGCGTGACCGTTGTGGCGGTGGGAACTAGTTTGCCCGAGCTAGCCTCTTGTATTGCAGCAGCCCTCAAACGCCAAGCTGACATGATTGTGGGTAACTTAGTAGGGTCAAATATCTTTAACGTGCTGTCCATTATTGGCATCACGTCTGCCATCAAACCTTTGGTATTAGTACCAGAAAGTGGCAACGTGGACTTTTGGGTGATGCTCGGAGTATCTGCTTTAACAGGAGGGTTGCTTGTATTTCGGCCGCGTTTTGGTCGCCGTCATGGACTCACGATGCTAAGCATCTACAGTGCCTACATCAGCTATATTGCCTTGACACGCTTTGCGGGGTAGCAGAAGGCATCAGCCTAGTTCATCAACCTAGTTCTTCCCAGCGTGCTGCTTGGGGACTGCTTGCTGAGCGCGTGCCATATTGGTAGCGCCAGACCTCAGCCGCAAGGTGCATTTGTACGTCGGTGCGGCTATTCCCTGCAGGGACACGGCGCGTTTCAATAAAACCAACTTTTTTAAAGCAAGCTTGTGCGCGCAGATTATCTGCAAAGGTGTGCAGCCGTATTTCATCTAGCTTAAGTTCAGTAAAGGCATGGTGTAAAAGCGCTTGAATGGCCTCGCTACCGTAGCCTTTGCCCCAATAGCGGCGCTCGCCAATAATAATGCCCAAGGTAGCTGACCGCCTGCTGAGGTCATAAAGCTCAATTGTACCGATGTACTCACCATAGTCACTTGGATTTGAAGTCAGGCGACCGTTGTCGTTTAACGTGACAGCCAAATTAAGTGACTTAGTAGGTGATACTGTGTTGGCATTTTGCTGTCGCGCTGAGTCTTGAGCTTGTACATATTGGTCTTGTGCATGTTGGTCTTGTGTATTTGGGGCTAGCTCATCTGGCTCGAGCGGAGCCACATTAAAAATCCCGTAGGTTTGCCGGTCAGCGCGGCGGCTGTCGGCTTTAAGCACACGGCGCAGTAACCACAGCGGCATGCGGCTAGGGGGCGTGCCGTTCAAATGGGCAATTTCGGGGTCTTTAAAGTGATTGTGCACGCGCCGCCACGCTTTGTTGTCAAGTTGCGTAAGCGGCCTGAGCACAATGCGCCTATAGCGAATTTCGCTACTACCGTCGTCTGTGCTGGTTTGGGGCTTGTCTTTCTCGCGTAACACGTCTATGACCAGTATACGCTTTCAACTGCGCCGGATGTGGTGTAAGGTGCTCAATTGTTGCATCACTAACCTAAGCTCAGTACTTCCAAGTTGAAACGTGGTAACTATCAAACCTAGCAGCGCCCATGCTTAACTGCTAACTGAAAACTGCGGTTTCCAGATAGGAGGTACTTATAAACATCCAAGCAAGCAAGTTGCGCGTTAGACTAGAGTTATGTCAGACAATTATGCCGACCCAAACACGGGCAGCGCAGTATCTCGAGTAGACGTGTCTCAAGCTGATGTGCTAGGGCGTTTTACAGATAAGTTTAAAGAGCTTAAAAAGGCTATCTCGAGCATTATTGTAGGTCAAGATCACGTTGTCGAAGACTTGCTTATTGTCGTGCTCGCGGGTGGCCACGCACTTATTGAAGGCGCGCCCGGTTTGGGTAAAACGCGCTTAGTACGCACCTTTGCTGAAGCCACCCAGCTAAATTTTGGGCGGGTGCAATTTACCCCCGACCTCATGCCTGCAGATGTCACAGGTACAACGGTGCTCAACCGCGACGACAGTACGCCAGACATGCGCTTTGTCTTTCAGTCTGGACCGGTATTTACCAACGTGCTGCTAGCAGATGAAATTAACCGGGCGACACCCAAAACGCAATCTGCATTGTTGGAAGCGATGCAAGAGCGGTCGGTGACGGTTTCGGGTGAACAGCACACGCTGCCGACACCGTTTATTACGCTAGCTACTCAAAACCCGCTCGAGATGGAGGGGACTTACCCCTTACCTGAAGCCCAACTTGACCGCTTTTTGTTTAAAATTATGATTTACCGCCCCAACCAAGACACCCTCAAACGCATTTTACGTACCACGACAGGCACAACTGAGGGTACCATTACGCCTATTTTTAGCCGTGAAGAAC
>JBCCOX010000054.1:0-14410 GCA_039025155.1 Deinococcota bacterium
TAAAAACTCGAGCAACACAGGTGCAGGCAAATCAGTCATTTGGAGTTGGAATATCCCAGCCTCATACTGGTCCAGTGACAGCCCTATATCTAAAAGTGGCGCAAGCGTAGCAAGTCGCCAGTTGCCATCATGGTACGTCCAAGTGTAGTTTAGGCTGGCATCTGCTTCACGTGACACAACTTCGCACGAATCGTAAGTTACGCGGTCAAACTGGCGTGCAATGTCAATCTGTGGGATGGTAGGAAAATCTTCAGGGATGGTTGCACTAAAACGGGACTCGAGCTGGTCACCACCCACACAGGCAGCGCTGGCATCTAGTCCACTAGCTAGGGTGACGCTTTCAAAGTCACCATCAACATAGCTCACAGCGTCTAGTGATTGATAAACAAACCCTTGAAATACCGCGCCCCCTTCGCACAAAAGACGGTTGATGCCATCAGCATAGGTGTGTACATTGCAGGTGCGTCCTTGTGCGCCTGTATAGTAACTAACCACGCTGTAATCTTGCTCACTGGAATTATTTGTTGAGGTAGTGCGTAGCAAATACATGCCAGTAATCCCATTCACGCGAGGTTCACAGCCTTGTACGTCTGCCAAAAGTTCGTCCTGGTCAGCCGCACTAAAACTGCCTCGGTGTAGTTCTGTGATGAGGTTGTAGGTTTCTTCACCCGCGCGACTTGTCCCGGCTGGGCAGACTTGGCAACCAACGGCATCACCAGAGATATTATCTGCACCGCAAATAGCTTCTACGGCAAAGCTCTGATAATAGGTTTCAGAAAGTTCTGGGCTTTCCGGGGAGTGTTGTGCTACTGCAAACCCCGTCCAGATCAAGCAGTACACACAGATTTTCAAAAAGATGTAATTCATGTCGTCTCCGTTTAAGCAAGGGAATATTGCCTGCATCAAATCTTGCAGGTAGCGCCTAGCAGTTACCGCTAGGTCCATATTATTTGTCAAAGCTGAAGGCTATCTGAACAAATATTTGTCAAAGTTATACTAAAGTGATTTTTGCGTGGCACAACGTGCCATGCAAAACGCGCGTGAGCGTGTACCCTCTGACGATTTAGACTATGACATTATTGTTTCGATTTAGTATTAATTTACATTTTTTACTTTATCATAATATTAAGACAAGGTTTAAGTGTCATCACTGCTTACAGCTACCCTATGCTTGGCACTGGTTTAGGCTTAATCAAGCGCTCTTAACGCAAGCAACTTGCGCACGCGGCTGGCAAAGTGGCCATAGCCGTGTTGCTCGAGCCAAGCCTCTAAGCTGCGAGCGCCCACCGTGTCACTGGCAAGATAGGCTTGCAAATAAGCAACTTGTTTGGCGTACAAGGGGTCAAGCACAGCCTCAGCAAGGCTGGCAGCTTGGGCTAAACAGGGTTCAATATCACTAGGGCTATCAAACGCATAAGCTTGGGCTAGTAACATATAGCCGTCAATGGCTTCGCGGACATCTTGCAAGACGTGCAGTGTCTCGGTGGCCTCTTCCAGAATATCTACAGCAAGGTCTGCTTGCTGCTGCCACAACCAGTATTCAGCCAAGACCAGTTCATAGCGGGCTCGCTGTTGCGGTTGCGAGGCCTGGTGTAAGTGAGCGTGCAAGCTGTCTAGGCCAGCATAAGCATCTTCAAATTTGCCTTGGCGCAGGTAGCTTAACAAAACGTTGAGCTGCACATGGTTGTAATACTGGCCGTAGTTTAGGTTTTCAAAAAGTTGACTGGCATAGTGTAATTTGCTTAGGGCTGCGTCCAGCTCGCCCCGGGCGAGTAGCTCTTCACCTTGATTGGCAACGGCAATGGCTTCGTGCTTTTTATCACCAATGCGTTTAGCACGTGCTGCCAAGGTTTTATCTGCAGTAAACGCAGCTGCCCGCGCACCTTTATCTGCTAGCAAGTTAGCCCGGTTGAGTTGCACGCTGAGGCTGCGCTCGAGGTCGCCAATCTCGTCGTACAGAGTTTCAGCTTGTTGATAATGACGTTCAGCCTCATCTAGTTGCTCGAGCAGGCGGCAGCTAATGCCCAGTAAATTGTGAATTTTAGCGTGCAAATAACGGTACTGAGGTGGGCAGCGTTGCGCCACTACAAGGGCTTGAGCTAGCGAGCTTTGGGCGCTGGCTTTATCCCCGCAGTGAATCGCCAGTTCAGCAAGGTCCACGTGTGCTTGGGCAACTTCTCGAGCTTGCTGATGCGCTTGAGCTAACCCGGCAAGCTGGTCTGTAGCCATATTTTTAGCCATATCTTTAAGCATGGTTGTAGGGTTAGTTTGCAGCGCGGCTTCAGCAGCACGCAAGTTGCGAATAAGCACTTTTTTAGCGGCATCAAACTCACCTTTGAGGGTAAGGGTGCGCCCTAAATCGCTGTTGACAGCTTGGCTATTGTTGGTGAGGCGCAACGCTTGGCGCAGGTAACGCTCGCTGCTGAGCAAGTTGCCACGGCTTTGCTCGAGCCGACCTAGCGCGTGTAGAGCTTGCGGTTTGAGCTTGCTGGCGAGCAGGTGATGATAGTGTTTGCCCGCTTCTTGCCACTTGCCTGTGCGCTCTAACACAGCAGCCAAAGCCAAGCGGGTGTGTAACGCTTTGGAAGATGTAGCGGGCAAAAGCCGTAACGCCACGCGGTAATGGGCTTCACTTTGGTCGTTGGCAAAGAGTGCTTCAGCCCGGCGAGCAGCAGCTAGCGCGTGGGCGGCGGCATGATAAGGCAAATCTGCTTCAGCGTAGTGCCACGCAAGTAGGTCGGGGTCGAGTTGACCTCGTTTGCTGAGGGCTTCAGCTAGGTGCTCGTGGTAGCGGCGTTTGCGGCTTGGCTCGAGCCTATTGTGGAGCAAGGCTTGCAAGCTAGGGTGGGCAAAGCGGTAGCCGCTCGAGGTTTCGCGGATCATATCTGTTTGCACCAGCACTGTCAGGTCATCTAGCAATGCATTGCGCAAGGTTTGGCTTAAGTTACGGGTGTTCAAGTGGGCTTGCGATGTGGTTACAGACGTTTGCAGTGTGTCTTCGTGAACCTGTAGTGTATCTTCGTGGACGTGTGCTGTATCTTCACCGGGGTGTGCTGTGTCTTCGCTAGGTTGTGCTGTGTCTTTGTGCCTGCTGGCATAAGCTTGCTGCTTGTGAGCCGTTGGGACGCTAGCTTTGTTCGCAGCGTCATGTTGCTGGCGCTGCACGGTGTCAATGACATCGTAAAGATACAGGTCTTGTAAGCTGGCAAACTCAAAGTTGTGACCTAGCGTGCTGGCCACCTCGAGGATGCTGCGTACCCGGCTAGGAAGTTGCTGTAAGCGGGCCTGTAGCACGTCTTCAATTGAGCTAGGTAAGTTGCTGGTCGCTACTGCCCAAACCCACTGCCCACTGCGCTTGGCAAGTTTATTGCCAGCTAACAAGGTTGCTAACAGTGCCTCGGCTAAGCGGGGACTGCCTGCAGTATGACGGCCCAGATAAGCTGCCAATGAGGCTTCTAAAGGCGCGCCCAGACGGGCTTCAAACAACTGCTGCATGGCCTCGTCCGTGAGCGGTGTCAGACGTAGGTAACTCGAGGCTGAAACTCGCCCCTCTGCTGTGCGGCTTACGGTTTGCAGTGCAGGTACATCGTCAGTGTCCGGTTCCGATGCATCAGATTTAGACGTGTTAGATTCAAGTGCATCAGACTCAAGTGCATCAGATTCAGGAATGTTGAGCTTGCTTGTCTCGAGCTGGGCCGTGTCACATTCTGAGGCGTTGAGCTGGGCATCAGAGTAGGTTATCTGGATGTTAGCAGCAGGCTTGGCGGGACTTTGCTGTGTCAGACTTGTGCTAGATGCCGCTTGCGGTTGGCGTTGAGTAGCTTGAGGGTGAGCAGTTCGGGTGCGAGCGGCCTCAGCCAGCCCGGTCACTGGACGCTCTGAAAGCTCTGGGTGTTTATCTCGAAGCTGCTGCAAAAAACTCCCCAACGGTTCCACAACGTGCTGGCAGCAACCTGCAATGACAACCAAAGACCCAGCTAGAACGTCTGCCTCGAGCAAGTGATGCAGCAAGCGGCTACTTGCTTCGTCTGCGTTGTTGATGTTGTCCACCAAAACGACACAAGCTTGGCTAGCAAAAAGTTGGCTCACAGCATCAAAAAGCTGTTGCTGCAAACCTTGGTGTTGGTCAAGCGGGTCACTTAATAGGGGCGCAGCCGCCAGCAGGTCATTTGTTTCTTGGTCATTTGTTTCTTGGTCATTTGTTTCTTGGTCAGTCGTTGCCACGTGCGTGTTCAGCAAGCTTTGTAAGCGCGGCTCGAGCCGCAGATACGCACCTTCTGGCGCAACCTGCTGGGCATAGCGCCGCAAGGGTTTGCGCCACCCGTTGAGCAAGGCCTTGCCTTCATGGCGGACAATCACCTGCGGCAAGTTGCGCGCGCGGCTCTGGTGGTACAGCTCTTGTAATAAGCGGGTAGCGCCTAGCCCGGGGTCAGTATTGTCCAAGACAATCAGGTGGCCGCGAGTTGGAAACTGAGCCAGGGCAGACGCCAAGTGCTGCCACGTTGGGGCGCGCCCTAGCAGGGGCGCACGCAATAAACGCCGCTGACCCGCTGACCGCAAAGGGGCAAGTTCGGCTGCTTGTGCTGAACTTGCTAAGCGTGTAGGTGCATCTGGCGGCAGGGTTGATGATGAAGTTGATGGTGGGGTTAATGACAGGGGTGATGACAAGGTTGATGACAGGGGTGATAATGGGGTTGGTAGCGGCGTTGATGTTGATAGCTGGGCTAGCTGCAAGTTGGCGGAGCCAGGCTGGTTACTGCTCTTGGATGTTTCAGTGGCGCTTGCCTGCTCGAGCTGCTTAACCATCTGACGCAAGCTGGTTAACACTTGAGACGCGCTAGCATAGCGGTCACCGGGCGCTTTGGCGAGCAAGTTCACAACGAGCTCATCCAACACAGTAGGTACAAGCCCGTTATGACGTGACGGTACATCCGGCGGTTGTTGCGTGTGGGCGCGCACGAGTGTGGCCAAGGTCTTGCCTGCAAAAGGCGCGCGCCCAGTCACCAGCCAGTAGAGTAAACAGCCAAATGCATAAAGGTCACTGCGAGCGTCAAGGGGTTGCCCTTGAATCTGCTCGGGGCTCATGTAGGCGGTTGTGCCAATTACATCCCCCATGTAGGTTAGCAAACTGCTTTGCGCGTCTTGGGCTTTGGCAAGTCCAAAGTCCATCACAAAACAGTGGCTGCCCTCGAGCATAATGTTGCTCGGGGTGAGATCACGGTGAATGATCCCTTGGCTGTGAATATAAGCTAGCGCACTACATATCTGGCAACTTAGCTCGAGGCGGGCGTGTAACTCTGTAAGGCTACTTGGTGGCTGCTGATACTGTTCAAAAAGCGTGCCCCCAGCCACATAGGCCATCACCAAAAATGGCAGGCCGTCGTGCTCGCCGCTGTCCAGAACTTCAATCACATGTGGATGCCGCAACTGGGACATCAGCCGAAATTCGCGTTGGAAGCGCGCTTTGTGGTCGTCTGGTGGGAGCGTTAAGACTTTGATGGCGACATCGCGCTGGCCGCGTAAGTCGGTTGCAAGGTAGACCGCACCCATGGCCCCTTGACCAAGCAAGCGGACAATGTCATAACGCTCTACAATTTGTTCTTGAGGATCAAGCACACCCTACCACCGTATCTGGATCGTACTACACAACCCATCATAAAACACTCATGTTTATAGGATGTCTGGTGTTGTCCTACACTACTTAATTAATACTCAATCTAAATTGATTTCGGCTATATAACTACATCGTGACTACATCACCAAACCACCATCTACCGTAAGCGTTTGCCCGGTGATATAGGCTGCTGCGTCACTGGCTAAAAATGCCACTGCGTTAGCAACGTCCTTAGCTACCCCAAAGCGGCCCATTGGAATCTGTGCTAAATAGCTTTCCCGTAAACTATCATCAAGGGCATCTGTCATGTCAGAGACAATAAATCCCGGCGCAACAGCATTTACGGTAATGTTTTTAGTGGCATATTCTTTGGCAAGCGTTTTCGTGAGGCCGATGAGTCCTGCTTTGGCGGCCACGTAATTTGCTTGACCCGGATTCCCCGTAAGCCCCACCACACTAGCAATGTTGACAATACGCCCCCACTTGGCGCTCATCATGGGGCGCAGGGCTGCTTTGCTGATAAAAAACGCGCTCGACAGGTTGGTGTTGATGACATCTTGCCAAGCATCTTCTTTCATCCGCAAGGTGAGGCCGTCTTTGGTAATGCCCGCGTTATTCACCACAATATCTAAGCCGCCAAAGGCTTTTTGAACGTCTTTCACTAGCCTCGCACACGCGCTGGCATCAGCAACATCTGCTTGAAAAGCTTGGGCGCTGCCGCCCGCGTGCTGAATGTCTGCTACAAGTGCCTCGGCAGGTTCAGCCGAGCGCACGTAGTGAACAGCAACCGTATGACCGCGCTGGGCAAATTCTGCGGCGATGGCTTTACCGAGGCCGCGGCTCGAGCCGGTCACCAAAACGGTTTTAGCTTGACTTGACGTGTCGCTCATAACTTTACCTCTGCGGGTATTGACAGGTGCTCGAGCTGCCTGAGCGCGCTATCTAAACTCGTCATAGTGTGAATTGCAAACGCAGTGATACCACTATTTTTAGGCACAATGCGCTTCACCAAGTTGGTGAGCACCGTACCCGACCCAAATTCTAAAAACACCTTGACGCCCATGTCCACAAGGGTCTCAATAGATGCCGTCCAGTACACAGATTGGGTAACTTGCTTGGTGAGCAGGTCAACACTGGCATTACTGGTGGTGATGGCTTTGGCGTCCACATTGCTCACAATGGGATAAGTGAGGCCTTCCCAGCTTACAGCCGCTAAATCTTCTTGAAACGCGCTAGCAGCGGGTGCCATGAGCGAGCAGTGAAACGGGGCTGACACAGGTAAAGGCACAACGCGCCCGCCTGCGTGTTTCAGGCTTGCACTAGCTGCCTCCACTGCAGCAACTTCACCTGAAATGACCGTTTGCTGGGGAGAGTTGTAGTTGGCAACCTCAACAATACCCAGTGTATTTTCACAGACCTCGGTAACTTGCGCAGCGTCTAGCTTGAGGATGGCCGCCATGGTGCCGGTACCTGCAGGTACAGCGTGTTGCATGTGGCTTGCTCGAGCCCGGACAAGTTTCAAAGCAGCGTCGAGTGGCAATGCCCCTGAACTATAGTAAGCACTAAACTCACCCAAACTGTGACCAGCAGCAGCCGTAAATGCTGGACCGCCTGCCTCCTGATACGCCACCAAAGCCGCCGCACTTGCAGCCAGCAAGGCAGGTTGTTGATTGGTTGTAAGCGTTAAGGTTTCTTCGGGCCCCTGCCACATGACCTCGAGCAAGCCGGGCAACACTGCCTCAGCTTGGTCTAGCACCGTTTTAGCTGCCGGGCTGTGGTCATAAAAATCTTGTGCCATGCCAACCTTTTGCGCACCTTGGCCAGGAAACAGCGCTGCAATCATGCTGCAGCCCCACGAACGCAGCCAAACCCACCCCACGTAAGCACACTCGCGGCCCAAGTGAGGCCGCCACCAAACGCAACTAGCAGCAAATTATCACCTTCTTGAATGCGCTTGTCATCCAGTGCGTGGGCAAGTGCTAGCGGAATACTAGCCGTGGAGTTGTTGCCGTATTCGTGAACCGTCACCACAACCCGTTCAGGAGGAAGCTCGAGCCGCTCGCGCGCCGCTTCTATAATGCGCAAGTTGGCTTGATGCGGCACAAATAAACTGATGTCGTCACTCGCTAAACCCGCTTGGTTGACGGCCTCAATTGTGGCCGTGTTCATGACCCGAACGGCAAACTTAAAGACTTCGCGCCCGTTCATCTCGAGCTTGTCACTGAGCGGTCTGCCGCTAGGTAAACAGCGCCCCACCGAACGAATGTGCAAGTGATCTGCGCCGCCGCCATCTGAGCCGAGCACAAACGACTTAAAACCAAACTCTGCGGGCACAGCTTCAATAATGGCTGCACCTGCGCCATCGCCAAACAGCACGGCTGTGCTGCGGTCTTCCCAGTTGATGAGCTTGGTGAGGGCCTCAGCACCAATGGCAAGCACTTTTTTACAGGTTCCTGAATCAACATAGGCTCTGGCTACCGACAAGGCATAAAGCCAACCTGAACACGCAGACAGTAAATCAAACGCGCCCGCATTGAGTTTAAAGTGGTCTTGAACCAGCGCTGCCGTGGCTGGAAACAGTGCATCTGGCGTGTTAGTTGCCACAATCACCATGTCTACACCGTTAAGAACCTGCTCGCCGTGGCGGGCAACCATGTCCTCGACAGCGCGTATAGCCATGTGCGAGGTAAATTCGTCATCAGCAGACATGTGCCGGCGTTTAATGCCCGTGCGGGTGGTAATCCACTCGTCGCTAGTATCCATAATGGCTTCAAAGTCAGCGTTGGTCATTACCTTAGCAGGTGCGTAGGCTCCCAGCGCAGCAATGCCTGCACGGGTTGTATGAGAAAGGGTCACAAGGTATCACGTCCTTCTGCGTTAACGCGCCATTCTAACCTACGGGTTTGACACAGCGTGCAACAAAAAAGACTGCTCGAGGCAGCCTTAAACGAACGACAAGTTATGATTTGGAAGCGTCAACTTATGCTGATTTGCTACACAAGTTAAGACAGCTTACAACTCGTCAGCAAAACTTACACAATCGTTGGCAGAACATCACTATGAAAGATCACAATGACAGATCAAGATGATGCGCCTTTACAGGAATAAGTGGATTAGTAATCCACCTCGAGCACTTGCTTACCTTTATAGGTTCCACACTCACTGCACACGGTGTGCGCTAAGGTTTTGCTACCACACTCTGGGCAGGTTGTTAGCGTAGGTGCGCTTAGCGCGTCGTGGGAACGGCGGTTATTGCGGCGTGAACGGGACACACGCTTTTTGGGAACGGGATGTTTTGCCATGATGTCTCTCCTCTTAAAATCAACTGCGTTTTCTAAAACAAATTTACGTCTTTACTAGCGTGACGGCATCATTAAGTTGTATAAACCTCAGCCGTGTACAACGAGTATCAAGGTGCAAATATTCAGGTGATTGATGTGCGTGAAGCGTCTTGCACACACAACAAGATGTATGCATCGTTCAAACGATAAACACAAGACGTGTGATGCTACATGAAGCCATTAAAGATAGCCTCAGCAAACAGACACAACGCACAAGCTTTTATTCTACAGGTCTAAATCTTTAAGGACTGCAAACGGCGATGCATTATCCGCAGGTTCATCCTCATGTGTAGCTGAAGCTACGCTGGCAGCCTCAGGGTGATCGTTGAGGTTAACGCCTTCTGGAGATAGCCCTTTGCAGTCAGGGCGACACAAAACAGTGAGGGGAAGCTCGAGCGCAAAGACCTCGAGCAAAAGTTCACTCACGTCAATTTGTGGGCGCTCAATGACCAATACATCTTCGTCTTCACCGTCGCGTAAACTTAGCCCGCCCTCTGAAGGGTGTGAACTAGGTGCATAGTCCATGCTGTACAGCAAGCTGGCGTTTATAGGTACATCAACCTCATCTAAACAGCGGCGGCAGGGCATTTTAGCAGTTCCCGAAAGTTTGCCCTCGAGCAAGTAAGCATCATCGCTACCACCAACTCGTTGCACCCGCACACGCCACGTAAGCGGCCCCACCAGCGTTAAGTCAAGGGGCAGCAAGCGCTCTGGGTCTGGTGCTAGCAGTCCCTCGGCACTTAGGTCGTCGCGTTGGTAGCCTAGTAGACTGGCTAAATTAAGGGTGGCGTCCGGCTCAGCAAGCATCCCTGTAGTCTAAAAAGCCATCCGGTGGCTGTCAATTCACGCCGTAACATGAGGCCACTGCTACTGGCTACCACCGTTACGGGCTAGGTTCACAAAACCATCACAACTTGTGCTCACCTCACCCACCTATGTGCAGCCGTGATGGTACAACACAGGTACGAAGAAGCTTACGAAGGAGCTGATGATGGCTATGGTTATCACTAGGAGTATCAAGGTTGTGAAACGCCTAAACTTGCCTGATGAAGATATAAGACACAAAGATGTAGGACATGGGGTTGGCTCGAGCCTATCCCACGGTATTACTTACAAGGTCACAATTACTTACAAGGTCACACACGTATGAGGCGCGCTGCACTCACCCAAGGTGCGGTGGGGCCGCTACTCGCCCGGTTAACCTTGCCGATGATTATTGGCATTTTGTCCATTATTACCTTTAACTTGGCAGATACCTTTTTTGTCGCCCGCCTAGGTACTGATCAACTTGCAGCCATGAGTTTTACCTTTCCGGTGGTGCTGGTTATTGGCAGCTTGGCCCTTGGCTTGGGTGTAGGCGCATCTGCCGTGATTTCACGCGCCATCGGCGAAGGGGATAGCAGCCGCGTGCAACGGTTAACTACAGATGCCCTCAGCTTGGCCTTACTTATTGTCATCAGCGTAGGTGTCATTGGCTTACTGACGATTGACCCGCTGTTTCACGCACTAGGTGCAGAAGATGAGATACTTGGCTACATTCGCACCTACATGTCGATTTGGTACTGGGGCGTTGGCTTTGTGGTCGTGCCTATGGTCGGTAACAGCGCCATTCGCGCCACGGGCGACACCCGAACGCCTAGCCTGGTGATGATGGTGGTTGCGGTAGTGAATATCATCTTGGATCCAATGTTCATTTTTGGCATTGGCCCGTTTCCAGAACTGGGTATTGCCGGGGCGGCCATCGCCACCGTGATCGCTAGGGCCATTGTGTTTATTGTCTCCGTGTGGGTGCTAATTGCCAGAGAGAACATGATCAGCTTTGCTCGAGTACCTTGGTCAGATATTTTTGCGTCATGGCGAGCTATCTTATATTTAGGACTACCCGCTGCAGCCACCCAGGTTATCGTGCCAGCATCACTGGGGGTCATTACGCGCTTGGTTGCTGCGTTTGGGCCAGAAGCCGTGGCAGCTATGGGCGTTGCCAGCCGGGTTGAAGCGCTCGCGCTTACCGTCATCATGGCGCTGGGTAGCGTGCTGGGACCCTTTGTAGGGCAAAACTGGGGCGCAGGTGAAGTGGGTAGGGTACGCCTTGGCATTCGGTTAGGTCAGCAGTTTTCGGTACTTTTTGGGGTGGGTATGTTTGCAGTACTGGTGCTGTTTGCACACCCTATTGCAGAGGTGTTTAGCAGCGAGCCAGGCGTAGTTGAGGTGATCATTTTGTATTTGACCGTGGTGGGCTCGAGCTACGGGATGCAAGGCGTTTTACAACTTTCCACAACAGCACTCAATGTCCTTAACAAACCCTTTGAAGCAGCTGGATTGTCGCTGTTACGCATGGTCGGCTTGTATATTCCTTTAGCTCTCGTTGGGCGCTACTTTTTTGGCTTACAAGGTATTTTTGCAGCAGCGGCACTCGCCAGTGGGATAGCCGGTATATTGGCATTCATCCGCTTACAGCAGGTCACAGCAACGGCTAGCCCGCACACAACATCCTCAGCAGCAGTGCCCGCGAGTAGTCCAGCACCTTAAGTATCTCCTATCTGTATCTTGAAGATACAGATAGCGGTAGCGGTTAAGGAACATGAATGTTATCAGAACACGCCGTTTGCATTGCGGATAGCCCCGCCTGTCAACCACACGTAAAAGCGCATAAATCCATCGATTGGCTGAATGGCATCCCAGTGCTCAACGATTTTTCCGTCCTTAACTTTCCAGGTATCCTTGATATTTAATCCTTTTTTGTCATTGCCTCGATGCTTCTTGTTGAGCGTTGCGTGGGAGTGAAAACTGACATAATCACCATCGGCAAAAATATGTTTAACGTCATAGGTGTAATCTGGAAACCGTTTGGCAAATTGCTCGACAACACTAACAACGCCCCGAACGCCATCAGGGATGCCCCTGTTGTGCTGTAAATAAGCAGCGTTGTCATACTCGTTTAAAACAAGGTCAAAGTCGTGATTGTTCATTAGCTTCTGAACAAAATCTGCGATGAGTCGTACGTTTTCTAACTCTTTGGCCGACCAGTTGTCTTTTTTAAGTGCTTCAAGATTGATCACTAATGTATCCATACCTTTTGTAACCTTCCGCTCAGGTAATTCACTGAGGTTTTAATCTGTTAGCGAGAGCTCTAATTCATACTCCGGTAGTCTCGCGGGCTCAAGCCCGTTTTAGTTTTAAAGACCTTACTAAAGTGCTGCGGATACTCAAACCCTAGGTCGTAAGCGATGCTGCTAACGGAATCATTTGAGTTTAGAAGTTTAGTTTTAGCCTTTTCAACCACAAAGAAGTGAATGTGATCTTGGGCGCTTCTACCGGTTTCTTTTTTGAGTAGGTCGCTCAAGTAATAAGGCGACATGTTAAGTGCTTCACCGCAGTAGGCAACACTTGGCACGCCCAGCTCTTCTGGTTTGTCCGAGTTGTAATAGCCTTTAAGAAATTGCTCAAACTTGGTCACAATGTCTTGATTCAGATTGCTACGCATGTGAAATTGCCGGTCAAAGTAGCGTGTACAATAGTCGAGCAATAATTTAATGTTCGAGACAATCAGATCTTGACTGTGCCTATCAATATTTTGCGAGTATTCTTGCTCGATTTTGTGGATGATGTCAGTTGCTGAGGCTTTTTCATCTTCAGAGAGATGTAGCGCCTCATGGATTTCATAGTTGAAAAATGTGTAGGAATCTATTTTGTCTCCCAAGTCAGATCTTCGTATCAAATCAGGATGAAACATAAGAATCCAACTTTCGGTTTCAACAGGCAAAACCTCACTGAGGACGACATCTTGCATGGTCTGCCCCGGTGCCATGAAGACCATCGTTCCCTCGTGGAAATCGTAGGTGTTGCGCCCGTACGAATACGAGCCTACTCTGCCTTCTTTCAGTCCAACCGTGTAAAGTCCAAGGGCGTATCGCTGTTCGTCAAACGCTGCTGCTGGGAACTGATCTTGGCTGAACCGTGTGACCGAGACTAAAGGGTGTTTGGGCTTTTCAAAACCAAGAAAGGCGTGTAATTCACTAATTGTATTAAGTTGAATAACATCGTTCATTGCTGTGTCCTTACTACGTCCCTACTGTGCCCCTGCCATGACGCGGTTCATTGTACTGACAATAACGCGATCATACATTCTGTCGCTCAGGAAGCGTCTCATCATTAACATTTCTCTACCAAATCTTCCGGCGACATACCTTGTTTTTGGCTTTTTGGCATTGACCACCTTCACCATGACGTCACTGATGACCGAGGGTGGCGCAGCGGTGCTCGAGTCGTTGATCGCAGCCTTCAGGCTTGTGGCCAACTTTTTAGATACCTCTTCATAAGCACCACCTTTAGATCTTTCCAGCAAGGGCTGGTGCAAAACGTCTGCAAATTCTGTGCTGACACCACCCGGTTCAAGCACAACAACATGGATGTTAAAGGGCGCGAGTTCTAGCCTCAAGGTATCACTCCAACCTTCCAGTGCGAACTTGGATGCGTGATACCAGGCTGCTAAAAGCGAGTGAGCTTTGCCGCCAACCGATGAGGTGTTTACAATCGTTCCAGATTTTTGGTTGCGCATATACGGTAATACAGCTTTGGTCATTTCAGCTAGGCCAAACATATTGACTTCAAACTGCTGTTTTGCATCCTCATACGATACGTCCTCAACAGCACCGTGCACCGAATAACCTGCGTTATTCCAAAGCACGTCGAGTTTGTTTTGTTCGGTAATAACCTGTTGTACAACCAGTGTTATTGGACTATGATTTTTTTAGTCGAGCTCGAGGGCGTGCCCACCTGCGTCCACAATATCTTGCATCTTGTCAATACGCCGGGCTGCACCGTAGACGATGTGTCCTTCTTTAAGGAGTCGTAATGCTCCGTCTTTGCCCATGCCTGAAGATGCGCCTGTGATAATGATGACCTTTTGCACTGTGTTACTCATCGTTAAAGCCTCCTATATTCTTATGGCTTTAACGATAAATCAGGAGCTCCAGGCTTGTCTTACACATTTTCAAAAAAATCGAATACATTTTACAGCTGATTGATCAATAACGCTTGAGAAAGCGCTGCGGTCTGATATTTGCAAGAGATCAAAAAGGTAGAGCAGAGTTTAATTGTCGCTAATAACGCGCCAAGTTAGCTGCCAAAATGCTGAGTAGTAAACACAATGGACTGTAAAGCAAGCTGTCCATACGCGCAAAACGCGTTCCTCGGATGCGTTTGAAGATGCCAACATAGCGAAAATCCCCCACAGTACGCAGTAAGAAAATAGCGCTGAGACCCCACATAGCTGTGTGCAGTAACCATGTAGGGAGTTCTAAAGTGATGAGTTGAACCTGTGCCAGACTAAGCAAAGCAGCAATAGCTAGGGCAGCAGCCACGACTAAGGTAGCAATAGGCGGCGGTGTAAACAGGGCGTGCTCGCTACCGGCTCGAGTAGGAATGACAGCACTACCTCCCCAACGCCCGCCAA
>JBCCOX010000055.1:0-14301 GCA_039025155.1 Deinococcota bacterium
AAAATAGTAAAGGCTATCTTGATCGCCACCACGGCTTTCAACTTGATCTAAGAAGAACGTCGTTGTAATCAGCGGGTCCTGAATATGCGCAATAATTGTCCGCGTGTCTAGATCAATAATATCAATAGCATCTGGATCGTTGCTGCCGCATTCACTTTGATCGTTAAGCAAGGCCAGATAACGCCCATCTGAATCAATTTCCACTGCCACAGGGCAAAAGCTATCCGGTGCTGGTGAAACATCTTCATCTACGGTGAGACCTTCGTCACCACCCAATTGAATTAACGTACGACGGTCTCTATCTTCTTGGAAGGCTGACGTGTCATTGGCGCTAAGTCCCTCAAGGTTAAAAAACTCCAGATTAGCAAGATTACTGGTATCAAGGATACGTGTAAGCACAACCAACTCTGTACGACGGTTGAGCCTGTCTACAATGTCGTAGTCGATCGGTGGTGCAAGTAGTGAGCGTTCTGCGATAATTTGAAAATCTTCTGTGCCTCCATTAGCTGTTAGGTCTTCGATAATGGCAACATTGGCATCAAATGCAGTTGCACCATAAGCAGCTATGAGAAGCACCTCGAGCGGGTCTTCACTTGTGCCTGTACAGCTTGCCAACACAACACTCAAACCAACAAGCCCAATCAACATACATCTTTGAGATGCGCGCGTTAAAAATTGCATGTGCACATTTGGAGTCACCACAAACTGGTTATACC
The DNA here is from genome assembly GCA_039025155.1 of Deinococcota bacterium. Lineage (GTDB taxonomy): Bacteria > Deinococcota > Deinococci > Deinococcales > Trueperaceae > JBCCBI01. Next base: position 717 of record JBCCOX010000055.1, read on the forward strand.
GAGTTTGCCTCCAAAAATAATGCACACACGAGACATCAGCGTATACTTAGTGAACCTATTTAGGTATTGCTCAATGAGTTTAATAGAAGATTTTATTTTTAGTGAATATAAAATTTATTTTTTTGGTAGCTAAGGGAATACAAACCACAATTTAGTTAGGGCTACGAGCTGATAGGTTACCTAACTGAGGTTAGATTATATTTTTCCATTCATAAGTTAACTATTTTTTATACGCCCACACAACATACATAGGATCACCATGCTGAGGCACAAAGCGGCAGGTGTGAACATCAGAAAACATCTTTGTAGCGCTAAAATAAGCTTTTACTAAGCGAATATGGGCAGCGTCGTCGCTCGAGCGCCATGCCAAAATAGCTTTTGTGGGAAACATGCGATTAGAAAACGCAATGGCAAACGGTGCCCCCGGTGCTAAACAGCGCCCTACCTCAGCAAAGGTATCAGACGGGCGTGTCATATACTGCACACTTGCTGTACACACAGCGCCATCAAACCTTGCTGTTTCAAAGGGTAAGGTTTTGTTCAAGTTTAGATCAAATACCACAACGTCTGTGAGCGCTTCATTGGCAGTAAGTTCTTGATAATTAAGCCCTAAACCTGTCACTTCGGTAAACTTATTAGGCAGGTGTGAACGGTAAGCCGACATTAAATCAAGAACACGCCCACCTTGGGGCAACAGTTTGTCATACACCTGCTGCGTATAAGTTGACGCAGCTTCATCTATGTGCGTCACAAAGCGCGGTTGTGTATAAAAATTTTGATCCACGCCTTCGTCAATACGACGAAAAAACTCTGGGTAAAGTTGCGTCATGGCTTTAGTGTGACAAGGGATATACATATTTGCAGCAACCTACACCACGTTTTCTTAATGATTTATAAACTTTGTAATCTGGCGTACTTTAAGAAAATGTAGGGTAAGGTATTTCAACTCACAAAGTGACTGCATTCACAAGCTCGACTATCTCAAGGTATGCTAATTTATGACCCATTTACGCGCCCTAAGCCTCAGTCAACTTGCCCATGCGTACCGTTATGAAGGGCTTTCGCCCATTGAGGTGTGTAAGAGCTATTTAGATGTTTTAGAAGAAGGTGATGTTTACAGAATCATCACACACGCGCGGGCCCTTACCCAGGCCCAGCAAGCTGAAGCGCTTTTTCAGCAAGGTATTGACATTGGCCCTCTACAAGGTATACCTATCGCATTAAAAGATTTGCTCGACACCCAAGGGCAGGTCACGGCGGCTGGCTCAACCGCGCGCTTAGTTTATCCTGCAGCAGTCCAAGACTGCCCAGCAGTTGAACACTTAGACGCTGCTGGCGCAGTGTTTCTCGGCAAAACCAACATGACCGAGCTAGCCTTTTCTGGCGTAGGTATCAACCCGCACTTTGGTACGCCCGGCTGTGCCAAAGACACTACACGCATTCCGGGTGGCTCGTCATCTGGGTCTGGTGTGGCCGTGGCGAGTCAACTTGCCTGCGCAGCCATTGGCTCAGATACGGGCGGCTCGGTGCGCATTCCAGCAGCGTTTAACGGCATCGTGGGGCTTAAACCAACCGATGGCACTATTTCAAACGAGGGTGTTGTAGCACTGTCTACAACACTGGATACGCTTGGCCCCATGGCGCGCACAGTGACCGACACGTGGCATCTGTGGCGGGCATTGGCTGGACACTCACCACAAGGGTTTTTACCTATGAGTCCTAAGGGCCTGCGTGTTCTTGCCATCACAAAACCGTTTCAGGATAGTTTAGATGATGCCGTCAACACAGGCTTTCAGCAAGGCTGTGAGGCGTTTGAAACGTTGGGAATAAGGCTAAGCCATCAATCCCTAGATGTCATGGATGATATTGAGCACTTATTTACTGACTACGGCAACTTCACTGGCTACGAAGCACTGGTTTGGCACGAAGACATCCTCAAAAACCAGCTAGATAACATTGACCCGCGTGTGTCTACCCGCATCTTCAAAGCAGAAGGTCTACCTGCTAGCCGCTATATCAAACTCATGTATGAACGACCCAAGGTGTGTGCTGCGTTCTGGGAAGCGTGTGACACATTTGATGCCATCATTGCGCCCACCGTGCCCATCTTGCCCCCTAAAATTGATAGTCTCGGCAAAGATGACGAGTATTTTCGCGTCAACGGCTTGTGTTTGCGCAATACCCGCGTATTTAATATGTTGGGTGTTCCCGCAGTGAGCGTACCTTGTGCCACAACTGAAGATGGTCTGTCTATCGGCATGATGATTGCGACACGGCCTCACCAAGAAGCCTTAGCACTGTCGCTAGCGTACGCGCTCGAGCAACACCCTAACCTTTAACTATTAAATAAAATTAACCATTAAACACTAGCCGAAACACCGCACCTGCACTGGCAAGTTTGACGTTCTCCAAGGTGCCAATTCCGGGTAAGGTGTAGCGTTTGCCTTGGGCAGCTTTCCCTAAGATAATAAGCGGCCCTTTCTGATCGGCAATCTCGAGCGTCAAGCCAACTTGGGTAAGTAGCATGGGAATGAGTGAAAAGGACGGTTGAGCTGAGGCGTTTATGTCCGGCATAATACCAAACACACTCACATTTGGTAGGGCAATATCAAAAAATTTGCGTAACATGTGGGGTTTGGCTAATTTGAGGCGGAGGGTATCGCTGGAACCTTCTACCCAAGCACGTTGACCGTCAACCTCGAGTTCAATCTCAGCTTGAATGCGTAAAGGAATCTCGAGCGCCACGGTTAGCTTTCTGTTTCGTTGACTGAAATCGACATTTTGCCATTAATTTTCCAGGTTGCCCGTGGTGCGTTGCCGGTATCTTTAGGCACTTCAATGGTCATATCATCAAACCTGTAGTCAATAGCAGCTTTACGCTGGGTGAGGAACGTGTAGAGTGCTTTGCCAACGTCAGCGAGGGTGGTGGGCGTTTCAGCTGTCTCAGTATCTGAATTGGATTGCTTGGTTGTGTCACTCATGGTGTGCCTTTCAAACATGTTGAGATATGTGCTCGTTCTAATTCAGGTGATACTAAAGCAGCATAACAAGAGTTAGCTGTCATACGCTGCGTCATCAATATCATCAGCTCGACACACAGCTTCATACGCCCGTGACTCATTAGCTGACAATCTAGGTGTGTTAAACTTTGTCATTGTTGATGGTTAAGATTGATGTTAAATCACTTGCATCATCTGACTTACGAGCGATACTCGCATTGTGCTCGCCAACACAACCTTAGATTAGTCAATATTTTTGTCTTGAGTCTAATTGCAGGAGGATATGTATGACCGACCACGTCAGTGTGGATTACACCGTTAACGATGCAACTATTTTTGGCCCCTGGGTGACACTACTTCTTATCGTCGTCACCGTTGCTTTAGTAGCTATCAGTATGCGCGGGCTAGTTGCAACCGGCGACGACAGCATGGGGGTTGCCACCCAACCGTCACCGCCTAAAAACACAAGTGCGCTAGAAGATGCTGAAGCACGCTTTGCCAAAGGTGAAATTAGCCGCGAAGAGTTTGACGAAATTCGCAAAAACGCCTAACCTCTTTCAAAACTTAACCCCGCGCTCAGTTATCCACTGATTGGGCGCGGGGTTTTTAATGTGTGGGTATGTTTAACTAAGGCAAAATTTTAGTTGCCGTCACATAAGTAGCATCGGTAATGCGGCTTTCAATGTCTGCAATGAAACTTTCCCACTCGAGCCTATCCATCTCTTGCTCAACGGCATCTTCACTCTCCATCTCGATCACAACAACGTACTTGTACAGTGCAGGTTGATCTTCGCCAAGTCACCCAGTTGTACGGTAATAGCTAGGATGATGCATGGATGTCATCTTTTGATAGCCGGGTCTTATAGCCAGTGTTCAAAGGCTTACTCGGTTTACCTTTCAGCAAGGTTGTGCATCACAATCATCGTGTTTTGGGGGCAGCCCTCATTTTCTCCCTATACCGATTCCGATTAAACACGTAGTAAACCCCTGTAGGCTTTACTACGTTCCTATCGGAACCGGTCGCTGTTTCTACACCTTCCAGGTGGGTTAATTCCTTTCGGAATTAACCGGAAAGGGTATTACCTGGACTGTGTCAAGTCGAACTAAGGCTTGTCCTGTATTTTGTTATGGCTGGAAACTCATGCCTAAAAAAAGCTGGGTGAAATGTCAGGTAAGGTTCAAAAAACTTCTCGTAAAGGGCTTGGGCGTTGTCATTACCATGAAGCACCATAATGCCTGCTGAACTAGCCCCACGCGTTTTAGCTTCTTGCAACGCTGCCTGAATAAGCGTTTTTCCTAGGCCCTGCCCTCGAAATTCAGGCAGCACAGCGACCGTTTCGATAATGGCATCTACTTGGGGTTTCAAAAAGGCTGTTAGGTCATCCTCCGGAAACCCTTGATACGGATAGGCAGTTTCAAATGCGTGCATTACTTCTTGTGACCAACCAAGGTGTTGAGCAATGTCAGGCAACTTGTCCAAGCGAAGCGGATGTGCGTCGTCAGCTTTACCTGTAGGGGTGTAAATGACGCAGCCAGCGACGATACTGCCAGCTTGCTCGAGCAAGATAAAGTCACTAACATTGCCCCAGTTGGACGCACCTAGCTTGAACACAGTTTCCAGAAACTCTAAAACAGGTGTACCCGTGGGCACTAGTAGGTCTTCCCAAAAACAATGGTTAAGTGGCGGTAACGACGCCTCATAGTCAATTTGCGCTAATACAGGAATATCTTGGGATGTTGCTTTACGAACGGTTACCTGGGGTGCAACAGTAGTCATAAACTATCACTTCTTTCACACATGGTTTTACATACGCTTCGTATGTTGAGTTAAGTTTATTCTACATACGCGACGTATGTCTGTAGCATACGCGACGTATGTTAAACTTATTTGTGATGACGAAACCCAAGCAAACTCGAGCCGCGTCCAAAGCAGAAACGTCTGCCCAACTTATTAAGACGGCCCGGCAACACTTTTTTGAACACGGCTATGCAGGTACCTCAATGGACGCCCTGGCTGAAGACGCCGGCCTCACACGGGGCGCGATTTATCATAATTTTGGGGGTAAAGAGGGGTTGTTTGAAGCCGTTATTCAACAGATTGATGATGAACTTAGCGAAAAACTATTAGATGTTGAGGTTGGTGGCACAACGTTGCTCGAGGCCTTTATAGCAACCTGCTGCTTGTATCTAGACCTCACCTTAGACCCAGAAGTTCAACAGCTCGTCTTTCAAGACGCACCTGCTGTACTTGGGCAACGGTTACGCGATTTGGACACCAAAGGGTCGATTGCCCCACTTGCAGAAGCACTCACTGAACTTATTGCTGAAGGTACGTTTGTACCAGCAGACGTAGAAAGCCTAGCGGTGATGCTCAACGGTGCCATGATTGATGCAGCTTTGTGGATTGCGCGGCAAGCTAATAAGCAAACCGCGCTGCAAACAGCTAAAGCAAGTTTAGAGACACTTATTTTAGGGCTTTCCAAGACATGATGCTTTAATCGCTGCCAACTGGGACCGTCCCAACCTGTGGCTTACTTTGGGCTCGAGGTTGCGTTGCTGTTGACTCACGCCGACTGCTGTCTTGCGGTCTTGTCTGTTGGTCCTGCTCATGGCGACGTTCAAACCGGTAAAACGCAGCAGGCACAATAAACAGCGTCAGCAAGGTAGAAACCATCACGCCAGAAAAAATCACCAAGCCCAAGGGCCGTCTAAACTCGCTGCCCTCACCAAAACCCAAGAGCATCGGTACAGTGATGATGATGACGGTTCCTGCGGTCATAAAAATAGGCCGCAAACGGTTACGTCCAGCTTCAACTAGGGCGTCGCGCAGTGGCATACCTTCAGCGCGCTTAGCAACAGCTACGTCCAACAGCAAAATGGCATTTTTGGTGACTAACCCGGTTAGCAACACAATCCCCAACACACTGATGACATCAAACGAGGTATCGGTAAAGTAGAACGTCCAAAACGCACCAACGAGCGCCAGTGGCACGGTAAGTAGCAAGTAAAGCGGGTACACAAAGGTATTAAACTGACTGGCAATCACCAAATAGTTGAGCAGTACAGCCAGTCCCAAAGCGATAGGCCCGTAGCGCAAGAGGTCATCTAGGTCGTCCGAACTGCCCCTCGTGTTTTGACTCACAGTCAGATCGCGATCAAGTAAGCCAGCCTCTTGTAAGCTACTTTCGACATCTGTGCTGATGCGCTGCAATCCAGGGTTATCTTGCGTGAGTGTCGCTGAATAGCTGATGGAATAGGCCTGATCGCTGCGGGCGAGCGTGGTAGGCGCTTGCTGCAAGACAAACTCACCGACGCTGCGAAGCGGCAGGCTGCGCTGCAACCCCGGCGCGAATATAGACAAACTCAGTAGGGCTTCTTCGTCTGGAATGTGCCGTGGGTCAACGCGCACCATAATGGGCACCTCATCGCCTGCCCCGCGCATGATGGCCGCTTGCCGCCCCACGTTGTAGGAGCGAATAGTTTGGTAGACGGTATCTGGCGTGAGTCCGGTGAACGCAAGTTGGTCAGAGCTTAGGGTAAACACCCGTTCAAAGGAACCATCACCCAAGCCGGATTCAGCACCGAACAAGTTGGGGTGTTGCTCGAGCACCTCCACAATGGCGTCATTGCGGTCTTGGAGCGTGGTCAGTGAATCTGCCACGAGGGTAACTTCGTAGCGGCTCGAGCCACTCCTCGCACCCCGTCCGCCAACGCGCACCCCTACTTCTGGCCGGTCTAGCAAAGCGTTTTGAACAACTTCTAGCAAGCGCTCGTTCATTTCAAGGGTAGTGACCTCACGCTCACCAGCGGGTACTAAGTCTACTGACAAGTTCGCACGACCACCCCGCACATTGGTGAGGATAGTATCAATTTCAGGAATGCCCTCGAGGCTATCTTCCACCCTTATAGCCACCGCGTTCGTACTGTCTAAGTCACTACCTACCGGCATGGTTAAACGCACGCTCACCTGACCGTCGTCAATGGGCGGTTCAAAGACCAAGCCCACCCTCGGAACCACATAAATAAGGGACAAAAACAAACCAAAGGCAATCACTAAAAGAACCGTTGCATGGTTGAGCGCAGCTTTAAGACTACGTGCATAGAGATGCCGCAAGCGGTCAATCAACCAATTTCCAGCGTCATACAAGCCTAGTAAGATAGCACCAATCACGCTGAAGACAAGTCGCAACACGTAACGCAAAACAGCCACCACAAGAGGTAAACCAACTAAGCCACCTGCCAACATAGCGATGTTGGCAATACCCATGTCCAGTTGGGTACGCAAACCCGCATAAGCACCCAGACCAAAGATGACTAAAACGACATAGCTCCAAATGCGTCGGTACAGACTCAGACCCCAACGCATATCTCGAGGTAGGCTTTGGCTAGCCTTACGCGCGTCCTGCCAGTTTGCAGGTAAAGGATTAGGCAGGTAAGCAAGACGAACTGTTAAGAAAAAGGACGCTTCAATGTAGGAAAAGAAAATGATTGTAGCTAGGGTTAAGCCAAATTGGGCAAACAACTGCCCAACAAGACCTGGTAGAAACGAAATGGGCAAAAATACTGCCAGGAGCGACAAGGTTGAAGCAAGCACAGCCGCACTCACCTCAGCAGCACCTTTGAACACAGCTTCTCTAGGGTTGTAGCCCCGTTCACGGTAGCGGTCAATGTTTTCGGCAATGACGATGGAATCATCAACGACCAAACCCACTGCTACGGTGATAGCGAGTAACGTCATCACATTGAAGGTGTAGCCAGCTAGTGCAAACAAAATAAATGTAGCTGTAATGGAAATGGGAATCGCCAGCACAACTGAGGCAACGGTGCCAAGCTTACCTATAAACAACAGCACCACAAACGCCACCGCCGCAATAGAAGCTAGCGACTCACGCCACGTATCAGCAACCACCATCGATATAAACTCGGTATCATCACCAGAGGTTTCAATGCGGTAGCCCTCAGGAAAATCAAAGTCAGCAATCATTTGCCGCACGCCGTCAGCGGCAGCCACCGAGTTACTGCCTGCCACTTTGCGAATGTCTATGAGAGTAACGGGTTCACCGTCTAAGCGTACGTAGCCAGTTTGCTCTTCAATGCTGTCACGCACTACTGCGACATCACTTACTTTGAGTTGTCGCGTGGGGTCAATCAAAACTTGCTCTATGTCGCTCACGCTGCGTAGTTCGCTACGTCCAGTCAGCAATGTGCGTTCACCGTAAGCGTCGAGTGCGCCCATGCCGACGCTCGAGGAATACCCCGAGATGCTCGAGGCAAGCTGACCTGTACTCACGCTGTAACTCTCTAACAAGTTCGGATCAGCTAGCACTTGCACTTCGCGTTGGACAGTGTTGTTAATACTAGCGTCTGCTACACCCTCAATCTTCAAAATTTCAGGAATAAAGTCGTCATCAATAAACTCTTGCACGACCTGCAAAGACTCACCTGGGGCAGAAATAGCCAAGCTCAAAATTGGGTCTTCGGACGGGTCATATTTAAGAACCGTAGGTGTTGACGCACCTTCAGGTAGTGCCCCGCCCAAGCTGCTCACCCGCTGGTTCACGTCGATGGCGGCTTGATCCACGTTGACGCTATTTTGAAACTCCGCCAGCACAAAACTATTACCTTCACTACTCCACGAGCGCACGTTGCGAATACGCGGCATGGTGGCAACCACACCCTCAATGGGTTCACTGACTTGCTCGGCAACTTCTTCAGCACCTGCACCACTGTAATCAACTTCTATACCCACAATTGGAAACGTGAGTTCTGGCAAAAAGTTAATGCCAATACTGCTATAACTTATTAGTCCAAACAAAACTAGCCCTGCAAACAAACTGATCGACATCACAAAGCGTTTCACAAAAAATTGGATTAAAAATCCCATGCGAGCTCCCTCAATGGTGCGTGTGTACTCGTAATTGTGTGGTTATCACGTCTGAGCCTCAACTAAGCTGAAGTATTATCTCATTTCCAAGATGGCGTATATTCAATACAGCTCTTGTAAAAAACTTTCGTACAAAACCAAGTCATCTGTAAAATTAACGTGTCTGGTACTTCTGTTTCGACACGTATTGCTTGACCGTCATAAGCTTATGATGGGAGTGGGTGAATGTGCATCACCCGCTAAAGCTACTCGAGCTCACCCTTTTGTGTGAGTGTAGTTCTGGTTACACATATTCCCTTAACTATCCTAGCGCAAACCCAAACCCAGTAGCTAAGTCATGACGTACGGAGGTTAACCGAACCTAAAGACGGGCTTAGCTCTGGTTCAAATGGGTCCCAAGTCGTGCATGATTAAACGAAACCGTATCAGATGAAACCATATTAGATGAAACCGTGTTAGATGAGACTGTGCTTTAATCTGTCTCAAACAACGGTTCACAGCGCCTTCATGTTGTCCAGCTTGTCTTGCTTGGCTACGCCCATGCCCCTTACGATGACTTCATGAAGACAGCTCAGCATCCTCATCAGATGTCAGATGACCCATTCGTACTGATGCATAGTGAGTAATCTAGAAAATGGCAGTATTGATTATTTACTGATGAATTAGGCTTATCTGCTGATGCAAGTGTTGGGCTCGAGGCAACCTCATCTTCTAATTAGATCGTCTGCAAAGGAGTTTAGCTTGTGAATCCACTGAAAGCTTTGCGCAACATACACCGTGCTAGCATGTCCCGTCTTGTCAACACCTGTCTTGTAATGCTGCTAGTAGCCAACTTTGGCTCAGCCCAAGAGCTACAAGACCAAGTCACTAGCGTCACCCTCGAGAACGGCCTCAGGGTCATCATGGTGGCCCAAGACAGTGCCCCGGTGATCTATTTTAATTTGATGTTTGACGTTGGTGGCATTGACGAGCCAGACGGACTTGGCGGGCTTGCCCACATGGTTGAACACATGGCCTTTAAGGGTACAGAAACCATTGGCGATGAAGATTTAGTACGTGAACTCGAGGTACTTGAAGACATTGAGGTGTTAGTAGCCGCCATTGACCAAGCAGAGTCAGCGGGTTTTGCAGAGGCAGAAATTGCTAAGCTCGAGGCCAACCTGACCGACTTACGCGCCGAAGCTGAAACCCTCGCCTCCCCCAACGCCCTTGACACACTGTTTGATGCCAACGGTGCGGTGGGCTTAAACGCCAGCACCGGCTACGACTTTACGTCTTACGTGGTGGCGCTACCTTCCAACCGCCTGGAACTCTATGCGCGGGTTTATGCTGATATTTTGCTCGAGCCCGTTTTTCGCAGTTTTTACGAAGAGCGCGATGTCGTCATGGAAGAACGCCGCCAGCGCAGCGAAGACGACCCACGTGGGGTCTTGGTGGAGGCTTTTTTAGATGCCGCCTTTGAAGCGCACCCTTACGGCCGCCCACTCATCGGCAGTCCCCAAGAGATTGAAGACTACCGCGCCACCGAAGCTGAGGCCTTTTTTGAGCTTTACTATCACCCGAACCGGGCTGTACTGGTCATGGTGGGAGACGTTGACCCCGAGCGCGATTTAGAGGTTATTGAGCAATATTTTGGGGTTGTACCTGCTGGGCCAGACTTCCGGCGCGACTTACCTACTGAACCCACCCAAACTGAAGAACTACGAGTAGATGTTCCTTTTGACGCTGAACCGCAACTTTACATCGGCTATCACAAACCCACTTACCCTGACCGTGAGGCTTACGTGCTGGATGTGATCAGTGGTGTATTGAGTAGCGGGCGTACATCACGACTGTATAGGCGCATGGTGCTCGAGGACCAAATTGCGGTAAGCGCGGGGGCCGGCTCGAGCTTCCCCGGCAGCCGCGAACCCAACTTGTTCGTGCTGGTGGGCAGTCCCCGTTTTCCGGCCACACCTACTGACTTAGAAACAGCGTTTTACGAAGAGCTCGAGCGACTTACCACTGAGCCCGTGAGCGAACGCGAACTCACCAAGGTTAAAAATCAAGTGCGCGCAGGCTTTATTCGCGGCTTAGCATCGGGTAGTGGTTTGGCGTCTCAACTTGCCTTTTACGAGCTCTTCTTGGGCGGTTGGGAAAACCTCGAGGGCTATGCAGAAACCATCGAAAGCGTCACCGCCGAAGAGATCATGGCGGTTGCTAGCGAAATTTTTGTACCCACCAACCGCACCGTCGGCACGCTCGTCACAACCTCACCTGATGAAACTGAAGCATCATCAAGCGAAGAAGGAGCCGGACAATGAGACCAGCACGTAAGGATTTTACTAAGGTCGCACTAACTTTTGTGATGCTACCCGCTGTACTGGGCATGGTTGTCTCACACGCAAATCCCAGCGAATGGCCCAGCCCGGACATGATGACGTTTGACTCACTTACCCCCGAACCGCAAGTTCCCCAGCGGGTGGAGTTAAGTAACGGCTTGATCGTGTATTTGCTTGCAGATAACACCCTCCCCTTGGTGCAGGGCACGCTCTACCTACCCGCCGGTAGTTTGTTTGACCCAGCGGCGCAAACCGGGCTAGCTAGCTTAACGGCCACCATGCTGCGTGAAGGCGGCACGACCACACGTACGCCGGACGAACTAGATGAGGCATTGGAGTTTTTAGCAGCCTCAGTCGAAAGTGGTGCCAGTAACAACTTTGCCAGCGTGTCGTTTTCGGCTTTGTCTGAAAATACCGACGAGGTACTTGAGATTTTCCATGACGTGGTGTTAAATCCAGCTTTTGATGAAGCCCGCCTAGAGGTTGAAAAAGGTGGCCTGCTCGAGGGCATCCGTAGGCAAAACGACGACCCGGTAGGTATTGCCCAACGTGAATTTTTGAAAATTGTAGCGGACGGTCACCCGCGCGGTCGTTTTTCTACCGAAGCGAGTATCAACAGTATTGACATCGCTGCTATGCGCGAGTTTCACAGCACCTATTTTGTTCCCAACGGCAGTTATTTAGCTGTTAGTGGGGATATTGACCCTGAAGCGATGATCGCTAGCCTCGAGGCGGCATTTGCAGACTGGTCTGCACGGGACGTTACCTACCCAGAGGTTCCCCCGTTTCCACTACGCCCGGAGGGTCAGGTGTACTTTATTCCCAAAGAAACGACCCAAAGCGTGATCTTTATGGGGCATCCAACCGCCTACGCCTACACCCCGGCCTACAACCAGCTCGATATTGCCAACGGCATTTTAGGGGGCGAAGGGTTTAGCAGTCGCATCACCACCGAAGTGCGTACCCGCCGGGGTCTAGCCTACAGCACGGGCAGCATTTTGAGCCAAGGCTACAACGCACCGGGCATCTTTTTTACCTATTCATTTTCCCGTGGAGATGCCACCCTCGAGGTCATTGACGCCCTACTGGGCGAAATTCGTACATTTCAGGAAGGTGGCGTGAGCCTAAGTGAGCTCGAGCGTCAACAAGCCACGACCTTAAACCGGGCCGTATTCCGCTTTGTCTCCCCTGCTGCTGTCGCTGAGCGCACCGCCCGCGCGGAGATGCTCGGCCTACCTGCAGACTACTACGAAACCTACATCGACACCTTACAAACAGTCAGCCCAGAGGACATTCAAGCCATCAGCCAAGCTGAACTGCGCCCAGATGAAGCCGTTATTGTCGTGGTTGGTGACCCCGAGCAATTTGGGGGTGCGGACGCCCTCGAGGTATTTGGTGAGGTTACCGTCATCGACGTTGACGCGGACGACACCGACGGCGCAAGCTTGCCCACATCACAGCCAACGTTAGCAGTATCCCTTTAAATTGCTGACTAAACGCGCTACCGTTAATCTGTGACCTTAGAACCAACTCAGCCATCACACAAGACTCTAGCCAACCTATCAGCAAATGCCATTTCAGAGGTGGATAAACACCTCGTCAACATCAACGCAGTTAATACTGACGCGACATTTCCCATCATCATCGTCGGCGCTGGCCCTGCCGGGCTGGCGCTGGGCTATCAGCTCAAACAGCGCGGGCTTCCCTTTGTTATTTTCGACAAGTACGGGCCCGGCGCAACCTGGGCGCGGCACTACGAGCATCTATCTTTGCATAGCCTCAAGCCGCTTTCCAAACTGCCTGGTTTGCCCATGCCAGCGCACTATCCAGACTTTCCAACAGGCGAGCAAGTTTACACCTATCTGACGGGCTACGCAGCTCACTTTGAGTTACCTATTCAAAAAGGTGTCGAGGTTACAGACGCCCATCATGACGGCGAAATGTGGTATCTCAAAACCAATCAGGGTGCGTTTCAAAGTCATCTTTTAATCGCTGCAACAGGTATTTGGAACGCCCCAGTTTCCCCCAAACTTTCTAGGCAGGATGGGTTTAACGGCAATATCTTACACAGCAGCGACTATAAACGTCCACAAGATTTTACAGGCAAGCGCGTACTTGTGGTAGGTGCTGGCAACAGCGGAACTGAGATTGCATGTGCTGTCGCTGAGGTTGCTGAGGCAACTGGTCTAGCTGTGGGTCAGCGCGGTATTTTGATGGTGCAGTATCCGAAGACAGTGCTGGGCTCGAGGCTCACCAGTCGCCTTCTACGGGGGCTACCCGACCATATTAGCAGCTTGCTACTTCGGGCAATACACCACGACTTTGCTGAGTTGGGCTTACCGCTGCCCACAACTAATTTGCGCTACGCCTATCCAGTTGTG
>JBCCOX010000056.1:0-14032 GCA_039025155.1 Deinococcota bacterium
CAAAAATTTATTGAGTCCAACGACTTTAAGCGTGTACGCGCAACCGACATGGACTTTCACCGTTATTTAGTTGTGCGCAGTGGCCACCCGCATTTACTGCGCAGTTGGTCAGAAATTGTGGCGCAAATTGCTGCACTTCTCTACAAACGAGCTGAAACACGTGATGGTTACGACGAAGCAAGGGTTATCACGGACCATCAGCGCATCTTAGCTGCCTATCAAGACCGCGATATAGACGCCCTAAGACAAGCTAATACAGACATCAATAACCGTGTCGCCAGCGAATGCCGTAAGGCGCTTAGCTAACGCATCCTCTTAAAAAGATTTAATCACATAACATTCCCTGAAGGTTTTACAAAGATCATCTAACGAACAAAGGAGGTTGACTTGGAAAATTCATAAATGATTAGCGAATTTTGTCAACAGTATGCCAATTATCTTCAACGCCCAGTCATCTTCAACATTATGTATTCATCTGTATCCACCAATTGCTTTATATCTAAAGGAGTGTATATGACCTACCGTATTACCAAACATGTCGTCCAAGGATTGGCGGCTTTAACGATTGCCCTTGTGCTTAGTCACGGGAGTTATGGCTCAGCACAAACGATTTGTTTTGCCTTTCAAGACCTAGAAACTGAATTTTGGGTGGCAGGTCACTTAGCCATCACGACCACGCTGTCTGACCTTGGCATAAACGTGATTGAGCGCAATGCCAACGAGGATGCTAACCGGCAGCTCGAGCAAGTCCGTGACTGCATCGCCCAAGGGGTAGATGGCATCATCATCATTCCGCAAGACGGCGAAAGTGCTGTGACTATTGTGGGTGAAGCGCAAGATAACGACGTGCCCATCGCTGTATTTAACCGTCCACCCAGCGACCTGAGTAACGGGATTATTGTCGTTGCTGACAACGCAGCAATTGCTGAACAAGCTGTGGACTATATGGTTGAACTGGCAGATGCTCGCTTTCAGGAAACAGGTGAGATGTTAACGCCGCTCATCATGGTTGGTGACTTGGGCGACCCCAACGCAGTGGGGCGTCGTGAAGGGTTTTATGCCGCCGTTGAAAAGCGCCCTGACCTGTTTAATGACGTGATTGAGGTAGCCACCGAGTGGGATGCTGCAACTGCACTCGCGAATCTCGAGGCAGCAGTCACAGCCAACCCAGACGTAGATTTTTTGTTCACCTCGTCTGACTTTTTGTTCCCAACAATTCGTTCGGTCCTAGAACCCCGTGGCAAATGGGTCACGCGCGACGACCCCAACCACGTGATTATGGGCGGGCTAGACGGCGACGCCACCGCTTGTAACCTCATCAAAGAGGGCTTTGTGGACGCAACTGGCGTGCAGGATTTGTACTTTGAAGCTGAGTCTGCCATGACGGCCATCCTAGACGCCATTGAAGCGGGCGAAGCTCAACCTAACGCGGTTATTCCAGACCCCGGTTTTGCCCTCAATGCAGGCAACATCGGCGACCGTGAAATGGACATGTGGGGTTGTGTGCTCTTAGCAGATGGGTTCTTAGACAACTAGTCTGTCGAGTCTGACCTTAACAACTGAGGGTGAATTAGTGACGACTCACCCTCAGTAATATCATCAACAAAATCGTTAAAACTCAAGTTGTTGAGGCTATTATCAATACTGTCAACTTGGTCAAGATATCCGAGTATCTGATATGCATCTGGTGAGGTGGATGGTGTGATGCCTCGAGCCAAGCCTCATTTACCACGATAGTGTCAGCGCAATACATAAACATCTGTCAACTCATCTGAACTCAATAACGAACGTCAAAACACATCAAGGTAAAATCCAGCCAACCCTAAAAATACTTTAAGGAATCCTGTGGCACACTCTTCATCTCAACTTGCCTCACCCCCCTCACCTGCACGGCGGGCTGCTAAGCTTGCTGTTACTGGGCTTAAAAAACTGCTTTTTTCAGATTACTTTGTTTTGTATTTAACGATCATTTATTTTCTTATTTTGACGCCTTTTTTGCCGACGCTGTCACGCCCACAAAACCTCAGCAACTTGCTGTCAAACACTTGGCCGCTACTCGTTGTGGCCATCGGGCAGACGTTTGTGCTCATTGTTGCTGGCATTGACTTGTCGCAGGGGGCGGTCATGGGGCTCTCGAGCGTCATCGGCGCAGCCGTCATGGCCACCGCAGCCTCACCAGATGTGCTTTCTAACAGCATCTTGTGGGGTAATTTTTTATCTGAAAATGGTGGGCTTTTGTCCGGTAGTCCTGTCGCCATTCCGGTTGGTATTTTGGCGATGGTCGTTGTTGGCGCGCTCATTGGGCTGTTTAACGGCATCAGCATTTCGCGGTTCAACATGCCGCCGTTTATGGTCACGCTGGTGGGACTTATCTTTTTTGGGGCGTTTGCTATTTTTTTAACCCAATCCGAGAACATTCGCAATTTACCCGAGGGGTTTATCACCTTGGGCAAGGGCGACCTCGTCTCCGTTTATTTTGGCGAACAAGCTGAGTCACAAATCCCCCGCCGGCAAATTTATTCGTTTATTACTTATCCTACGCTCATTGCGGTGGGGCTCGCCATCAGTGCGCAGTGGCTTTTAAGCCGCACGGTGTTTGGGCGGCAAGTTTACGCCATTGGCACGAATCGCCGCGCGGCAGACATTTCTGGCGTGCCGAGTAAGCGCATTGTGACTTTGGTGTTTATGTTTTCTGGCATGTGCGCAGCCCTTGGCTCGGTGTTGTATTCGGGGCGGCTCGAGGCAGGTCGGCCCACCCTAGGCGGCGCGTTTTTGCTGGATGTCATTGGCGCAACCGTCATTGGCGGCACCAGTTTGTTTGGTGGCAAAGGCAAAGTGATGTGGACGTTTTTTGGTGTGCTATTTTGGGTACTCCTTTCCAACAGCCTCAATTTGATGAATTTGAGCACCTTCCAGATTGATATGGTCAAAGGTGCGGTGATTTTGCTGGCAGCCCTTACCGATGTTGCCAGAACCCGTTTGGCGGCTCGCGCATGAGCCCGCTCAAGTTAGCAGGCATCAGCAAACGCTTTTTTGGCGTGTATGCCAATCAAGACATCTCCCTGTCTGTCGCCAAAGGGCGCGTCTTAGGCTTGATTGGCGAAAACGGCGCAGGTAAAAGCACGCTAATGAACATTATCGGCGGCGTGCATCAACCAGATGACGGCAACATGACCTTAAACGGGCAACCCTACGCACCACGCAAACCAGCGGATGCCGCTCACCACAAAATTGCCTTTATTCACCAAGAACTCAACTTATTTAGCAACTTAAGCATTGCCGAAAATATCTTTATAGACGAATTCCCCAAACGTGCTGGCTTTATTGATCGCCGCACTATGCGCGCGCGCAGCCGTGAGCTATTAGCCTCACTTGACCTTGACCTCGCGCCAAGCACACCCGCAGGTCAACTTGCTCCTGGTGAACGGCAATTGGTGGAGATAGTTAAAGCGTTGCACAGCGACGCGCAACTCATTATTTTTGATGAACCTACTACCTCGCTGACAGCACGTGAAACGCAGCGCTTGTTTAAGGTGATTGCCCAACTTCGTGACGAAGGGCGGGCCATCATTTACATTTCGCATATTTTAAGTGATGTGCTCAAGCTTGCTGATGACATCGCTGTGCTGCGAGATGGTCGCCTAACAGGTAGCGGTCCCAAAGACGACTTTGACATTCACAAGATGATTACCTTGATGATTGGGCGCGAACTGGAGCAACTTTTCCCAGAACGCACACCGTATGACGTGAGTGAACCTCAGCAAACGACGCTCGAGGTACGTGGCATTAGCGAACCGGGCATCGTCAAAGATATTTCGTTCGAGATTCAGCAGGGCGAAATTTTGGGCTTGTTTGGGCTGATGGGCTCTGGGCGCAGCGAACTGGCGCGTATTTTGTTTGGTCTTGACCGCGCTCAACAGGGTGAGATTATCTTGAACGGGCAACATTTACACAATCAAAGCCCCGCCCAAAGTATTGCCGCTGGCATGGCCTTTGTGACCGAAGATCGCCGGGCAGAAGGGTTGATGCTCGAGGCGAGTATTGCCAATAACATCAGCCTGGTTGCCTTGGATGCTTACGCGCACACACCATTACGGGTTCTAGCAGATGAGGATTTGCTGACGGCCTCGAGCACCACCGCCCAAAGCCTCAAACTCAAAAGTGGCAACATTCGCAGTCAAGCCGCCAAAAGTCTAAGCGGCGGCAACCAGCAAAAAGTGGTGATTAGCAAGTGGCTCCTCTCTGAACCTGTGCTGTTTATCGTTGATGAACCCACCCGCGGCGTGGATGTAGGTGCCAAGTTTGAGATTTATAGCATCATCGCGGAACTTGCCGCAGCGGGGAACAGCGTGCTGTTTATCTCGTCTGAGTTAGAAGAACTTATAGGCATGTGCGACCGCATTCTGGTGATGAGCCAAGGTGAGTTACAAACTGCGTTTGACCCACCGTTTGAACAAACGAGCATCTTGGCAGCTGCCTTCCGCGAGGAGCTACCAGCATGAAGCAGCCTCTAACCTTGCGTCTCCTAAGGTTTTCCACGCCGCTGATGTTTGTGGCTGTATTTGTCTTTTTTGGCTTGCAAGAAACGCGCTTTGTGCAGCTCGAGAGCCTTTCCAACATCCTCAAACAAGCTTCGTTTACAGGTATTGCAGCGGTTGGTATGGTCTTTGTGCTGCTAACAGCAGGCATTGATTTGTCAGTCGGGTCGGTGATGTACTTAGCGCCGCTACTCGCTGGCTTTGCCATGCGCAACCTTGAGGTGGGTGTGGCATTAGCTTTACCCATTGCACTCTTAGCTGGCGCGCTCATGGGCTTCATCAACGCATTTTGTATTGTTCGCCTCAAGATCATCCCATTTATTGTGACTTTGTCAACGCTGTTCTTTTTCCGGGGGGCAGGCACATTTTTAACACAATCACGCGCGTTTGACTTTCCCGAAAGCATCCGCACGTTTGGCTTGAGCAACATTGCTGGCGTACCTTTACCAATTGTCTTGTTTGCCATGGTTGTTCTGGCAGCTCAACTTGTACTCACGCTAACGCCTTTTGGACGGCACGTGTACGCCATCGGCAACGACCTTGCTGCGGCCCAAAAAGCGGGGCTCAACACGGGGCGCGTGCTGGGTATTGTTTACATCATCAGTGGGATGTGCGCAGCGCTAGCTGGGTTTGTCTTAATTGCGCAAATTGGCAGGCTCGACCAAGCCTTTGGCGAAGGCCGCGAGTTTGATGTGATTGCTGCAGCCGTACTCGGTGGGACCAGTTTGTTTGGCGGCATTGGCACGGCACTTAGCGCAGTGATTGGGGCCACCTTTATTCAGACGGTTGAAGCGGGCTTAGTATTTACGGGCGTGAACCTCTACTTACAACCGATGGTGCAAGGCGTCATTATCTTTTTAGCGGTGTTTTTTGACAGTTTGCGAATTACGACCCTCAAACGCTTGACACGGCGTGTGATTCGTAGCGAAGGATAAACTCATGCCAGAGGTTTCTGAACAACTCCAACTCGGACCGTTTGAGTTCACCTTTGAGGATGGTGCGTTGCGCTACCTGCGCGCAGGTGGTCACGACCTTCTCTGGCAGATTTATGCGGCTGTCCGTGATGCTAACTGGGGTACTATTCCCGGCGAGATTGAAGATGTCATCATCTACAACGAAGATCATGAAAAACACATTTACTTTACGAGTGTTCACGAACAAGCGGACATTCAGTTTATTTGGAGTGGGCATATTCACGTTAATGCGGCAGGCTGGCTCACCTTTGAGTTCGATGGTGAAGCAGAAAGTACGTTCGACCGCAACCGCATCGGCTTTTGTGTACTTCACCCCATGACCGCAGCAGGTGCAGACTGCACAATTGAGCACGTGGACGGAAGCATCAGCGAAGGACAGTTTCCAACGCATATTTCACCACATCAACCGTTTATGGATATTTGCGCGATTACGCACGAGGTCACGCCAGCGTTATCTGTCAAGGTGACAATGGAAGGCGACACCTTTGAGATGGAAGACCAACGTAACTGGACGGACGCCTCGTTCAAGACCTACTGCACACCGCTAGCTGAGCCGTTTCCGGTGACAGTGCGTGAGGGTGACACCATCCAGCAACGCATCACTGTTGAGCTGTTAGGTGATGTGCCATCAGCCTCGACAGAATCAGAAGATGTCAGGGTGACGCTTTCTGAAACGCGCTCGAGCCTCCCCCAGCTCGGTCTTTGCAGCAGTAGCCCTCTCAGCAATGCAGACCTCGAGCATCTTCGCAACCTCAACCTAGATCATTTACGGGTTGATGTTCACCTCGACAAGTATTATCAAGACCACCTCGAGCAACAGCTTCAACATATCCACAAGCTAAGTTGTGGGCTCGAGCTAGCGGTTCACGCGACTGATGACGCAGATACGCAGCTCGAGCACCTCGCCAACTTCCTCAACAAAGCAGATGCCAACCTCAGCCGGCTCTTGGTCTTTCACGAAAACGAAAAGAGCACGAGTAGCACCTGGCTCAACCTCGCGCGCAAGCACTTTCCAGACACACCTCTAGCAGGCGGCACAGACGCCTTTTTCACCGAACTTAACCGCGAGCGCCCAGACACGACCTCGCTCGACCTGCTGACCTACTCGCTCAACCCCCAAGTTCATGCATTTGACGATGCTTCACTTATTGAGACGCTACCCGTTCAAGCCGTCACAGTCCACAGTGCGCAGACGTTTAGTAATGGCAAACCCGTCATCGTCAGCCCCGTCACCTTCAAAATGCGCAGCAATCCAAACGCAACCGAGGGCGGCACTCTCTCATTAGACGAGAAAGTTGACCCACGCCAAGGCACGTTGTTTGGCGCGGGCTGGACGCTAGGTAGCTTGGCGCACTTGCTGACCAGCTCAGTAACTAGCCTTACTTATTTTGATACTGTTGGTCTCCTCGGTGTCATTACTGGCGCTGATAATTCTGATGCTAGCGCGGTTTATCCGCTTTATCACGTACTGGCAGATGTGGCTGAATTTAAAGATGGCGAGATTAGCCTGTGTTCCTCGAGCCATTCGTTGGTCACGAATGGGATAGTCTTACAGCATGCCGATACGACTCGCATATTGCTGGCCAACCATAGTCCAAGTAGGCAAACTATTACCCTCAACAACATCCAAGGTCGTCATACCGGACGCGTGCTGGACGCATCTACGGAAGATGCTGCCATGTTAACACCAGATATGTTCCGGGCTGAGTTTCCACTCGCGTTTGAGGCTGTCAACGGACAACTCGAGGTAACGCTCGAGCCTCACGCCCTCATCACTTTGGATAGCTTGCCGGCAGGTGCCTCGTGAAATACGGTGCGCTAATTGGCTGCGGCTACTTTGCCCAAAATCACCTGAATGCGTGGCAGATGATTGAGGATGCTACCATTGTCGCCGTCTGTGACATTGATAAAGAACGTGCAGAAGCTTATGCCGAGCAGTTTGGCATTGAAAGCGTCTATACCAATGTTCATGACTTACTCGAGGCAGAATCGCTGGACTTTGTAGACATTGCGACGCAAGCACATACACACTTGGAGCTTGTTCGCACGGTGGCGGCTAGTAACATCAACATCATCTGTCAAAAGCCGTTGGCACCCAGTTTAGAAGATGCTCGCGCGCTGGTAGCTGCCAGTCAAAACGTCACGCTCATGGTGCACGAAAACTTCCGCTGGCAGCGCCCCATGATTTTGCTCAAGCAAGCTGTTTCACAATTAGGTGATTTGTTTTTTGGGCGCATTCACTTTCGCAGTGGACACGATGTTTATACCAACCAGCCCTATTTAGCAACGGACGCGCGGTTTATTATCTATGACCTTGGCGTGCATTTGTTTGATTTGGCACGCTTCTTTTTTGGTGACGCGCAAACCCTCACCTGCCACACGCAGCGGGTTAACCCCAACATTGCCGCTGAGGACGTTGCTACCGCACTTTTAACCATGCAAAGTGGCGCACATGTGGTGGTGGACATGAGTTATGCATCCAAGCTCGAGCAGGAACTTTTTCCGCAAACCCTCATTCACTTAGAGGGTACCCTCGGCTCCGCCACGCTAGACGCCAACTACCAGCTCACCGTCGTCACGCCCGTGGGGACGCACTACGTGGACGCATCACCCCGAGCCTTTGACTGGACGCCTGAGCCAGTCACCGCCATTCCCGAGAGCGTGTTCAACATTCAAAAGCATTACATTCAGTGTTTAAAAGAGGAGATTCGCCCAGATACCTCAGGGGAGGATAACTTGAAGACGCTCGAGCTCACCTTTGGTGCCTATTACTCCGCTGCCGAAAAAGCCCTTATCGACATGGACAAGGTTGTTTAGGTGATTCTGATGATGCTTCTTACACCCTTCTTGATGACACTACTTTCTTGGTGTAAGAAGCATCAACCCAAGGGTTTACAGATGTTGTTGAGCCCGCTGCCTCAAGCAATATCAGAGATAGCATCTTCCAAGGTTCTCACTGACATTACTGCCAAGAATGATGTTAACAGTGTTCAACGTCATCTTTCAGATGCAATGCCCTCACGACATCATGACAAGCATTGTTTAACGACTCGAGTTGATGCCAACTTAGCTTCAGAAAACCAGCTAGGGGTAGTTTTATGAGTCGGATTATCGCGCATTACTTAATTGAAACTGCTGATGATCCAGCCCGTGCTGCTGCGATTATGGCTGGTGAGCAATCGCTGGGAACCTTTGTAAAACTGGCGGCAGAGACACCCGAACGGGTTGCCAAGTATGGCGCTCGAGTTGAACAGGTTGAGGTTGTTGAGGAGGTAGCTGAACCCTCCCTACCCGGTGCGCGTCAACCTCAAGAACAGAGTAATAAACCTTATCAACGTGCAGAAGTCACTGTGTCGTTTCCATTAGATACCATCGGTGATTCGCTGGTGGGGCTGTGGACGGCAGTCGCGGGCAATTTGTTTGAACTTGCGCCATTTTCGGGGCTTAAATTGACGGGGCTCGAGCTACCTACGAGCTTCACCAACGCCCACCCCGGACCCCAATTTGGTATACCTGGTACCCGCAACCTTGCTGACGTACAAACCCACCCACTCATCGGCACCATCATCAAACCTAGCGTAGGCTTATCACCCACTGAAACAGCCGAGCTGGTAAGCACCTTGTGTACTGCTGGGCTGGACTTTATTAAAGACGACGAACTACAAATCCACTCACCCCATTCCTCTTTTGAAGAACGCGTTCAAGCGGTCATGGAGGTTGTCAACCGTCACGCAGATGCAACCGGCAAAAAGGTGATGGTTGCCTTTAACCTCTCTGGAGACATAGACGCCATGCGCCGTCGCCACGATGTTGTGCTCGAGCACGGCGGTACCTGTGTGATGGTCAACATGCTGGCGGTGGGGTTGGCTGGCGTGCAAGCACTCCGCAAGCACAGTCAACTCCCCATTCACGGCCACCGAGCAGGTTGGGGCATGTTGGACAGACACCCACGTCTAGGCATGAGCTACCCCGCGTTTAGTACGTTTTTTCGACTGGCTGGCGCAGACCACCTTCACGTGAATGGCCTCCGCAATAAATTTTGTGAGTCAGATACCTCGGTAATTCGCTCGGCTCGAGCATGTTTGACACCCATTCACACTAGCCAACCTGTGATGCCCGTGTTTTCATCCGGGCAGTGGGCGGGGCAAGCACCAGACACGTATGAAGCTCTAGGCAGCAGTGACCTCATCTATTTGGCAGGTGGGGGCATTATGGGGCATCCGGACGGTCCGGCTGCTGGGGTGCGCAGTTTGATTGAGGCTTGGGAAGCTGCACTCGAAGACATCACGCTCGAGGACTACGCCACCACCCATCCCGCCCTCGCCGCCGCCCTTACCAAGTTTGGAACAGCGCAAACATGACGCGCTACCAGCTTGCCTACTACGGTGACGACTTCACCGGCTCCACCGATGTGATGGAAGCGTTGACGATGGGTGGCGTACCAACCGTCTTGTTCTTAGCGCCACCCACATCAGATGAGCTTGCTCGTTTTCCAGACGCTAAAGCTGTAGGTATCGCCGGAACAAGCCGCTCGCAAACATCTCCGCAGATGGAGCGACGTCTCCCCAACATCTTTGAGACCCTCAAAAGCTTAGATGCTGATCTCATCCACTACAAAATTTGCTCCACGTTTGATTCGTCACCGAGTTTGGGCAGCATTGGCAAAGCCCTCGAGCTAGCCCGCCCTCATTTTCCCCAAGCGTTTACCCCCTTGCTGGTGGGCGCGCCCATCCTCAAACGCTACGTGGTGTTTGGGAACTTATTTGCCACAGCAGAGGGCGTCACCTACCGACTTGACCGCCACCCAACCATGCCCCATCACCCGGCGACTCCGATGACGGAGAGTGACTTGCGGCGGCACTTGGCAGAACAAACGGACTTGCAAGTGGGGTTATTGGATGTGCTGCACTTGGATAGGGGTTTGGAAGCATGCCTCGAGCACATCAGCTCATATCCGGCAGATGTTTTGCTACTGGACACCTTGACGGACGCACACCTTGAGGTTTTAGGGCAGTTGCTCGAGCACTGGCAAACTCAAGGTATTCAGTTTGTCATTGGCTCGTCCGGCATCGAGTACGCGCTCATCAAACAGCAACCATCGTCTGCACAACCTTATCAGCAAGCATCCGTTGCTTATGCCGAGGCTATCATCGTCATGTCAGGCAGTGCTGCCCCCGCAACCGCTGCCCAAATTGATGCCGCCGAGCAAGCTGGATTTGTCAGCATACGCATAGATGCCCCCAAGTTACTTGACCCCAATCAGCAAACCTATGAACACACGCGCCTTAAAACCCTAGCCTGTGAGGCGCTTGCACAAAAGCAAAGTGTCTTGCTGTACTCCGCTCATGGGCCAAACGATCCAGCATTAACTCAAACACGGGATGCCCTCGCTGCTCTAGGACATGCCCCTAGCGAGATGAGCAAGTTACTAGGTAGTGCCCAAGGAAAACTCCTTGCTGACCTACAACAGACGACAGATATTACGCGCATGTGTGTGGCTGGGGGTGATACCTGCGGCTATGTGGCTGCACACTTGGGGCTTGTGGCGTTGGAATTGCTTATGCCTATTGCACCGGGCTCACCTTTGTGTTTGGCGCATCGGCGAGATGGGGGGACGCTCGAGCTTTCCCTTAAAGCTGGTCAAGTTGGGCAGGCTGACTATTTTTTAGCTGTACAACGCGGAACATCCCAGACATAACACCAACCTCAGGAGGAAATTATGGCAGAAAACATCACTATTGCCTTGATGGGCGCAGGCGGCAAAATGGGCTGCCGCATTACCGACAACATCAAAGACGTTGATCGTTACAATGTGCACTACGTGGAAGTAAGTGAGGATGGCAATGCCAGACTTGCTGAGCGCGGACTGTCATCAACCCCTCAGGCAGAGGCTTTAGCTGCTGCTGACGCTGTCATCTTAGCGCTACCTGACCGCTTTATTGGCAACATCTCCAAAGAAATTGTTCCCACCCTTAAAGCTGGAGCTATGGTCATTGGCCTCGACCCAGCTGCGGCCCACGCAGGCGTGATGCCTATTCGCGACGACCTCACTTACTTTGTGACGCACCCCTGCCACCCACCCGTTTTCAACGATGAAATCAGTGAAGAAGCTCGCACTGACTGGTTTGGTGGCATTCACGCCAAACAGCATATCGTCTGCGCACTTCACCACGGTCCAGAAGAGGACTATGCCAAAGGTGAGCAAATTGCCAAAGATATTTACGCACCGGTTATGGAAAGTTACCGCGTGACCGTTGAGCAAATGGCCATTTTAGAACCCGCTCTAGCCGAGACGTTTGCCGCCACACTGGTAACTGCACTCAAAGAAGCACTTGATAAAGCCGTGAGTTTAGGTGTCCCAGAAAAGGCCGCACGTGAATTTTTATTTGGGCACATTCGCATTGAACTAGCGATTGTTTTTGGCTTTACAGATTTTCCCTTTTCAGATGGTGCCAAGCTCGCCATCGCCCAAGCTTACGAGAAAATTTTTAAATCCGACTGGCAAGATGCCATTTTTGACTCACAAGCGCTCACCGAAAGCGTCAACCAAATTACCCACCAGACTTAAATGCGCTCAGAAGCACTCAACATGACCTTTGGGCTAGGCTCCTACGCGCTAGCCTGGGCCATTGGTGCGCCGGGCTATCCACCGGATGACCCATTGGATGTTTTTGGGATATTACGCACGGCCGCAGCAAACGGGTTTGGGTTGGTGCAACTTGCGGATAACATCCCTTTGCACGAGTTATCTGAACATCAACTTTTTGAGGTTGCACAGCTCGCAGATGACATCAACATCAACATTGAAGTTGGTACGCGCGGTATTGCAGATGATAACTTGGCATGTTATCTGGAGCTTGCGAAGCGGTTTAACTCACCTATTTTGCGCGTTGTGGTGGACAGTTCAGGTCATGAACCCAGTCCTGCTGAGGTCGTAGACATCATCGGTGAGATGTTGTCTCAGTTTGCTGACGCTGAGATTGTCCTCGCAATTGAAAATCACGACAGGTTTTCCGCTGCAACATTGCGCGATATCATCGAAGACTTAGCAAGTTCGTGGGTAGGCGTGTGTTTAGATACGGTGAATTCATTTGGGTCGCTCGAGGGGCCTGCCGTTGTTCTAAACATACTTGCCCCATACGTTGTCAACTTACACATTAAAGATTTTACCATTGCCCGCGAACCCCACAACATGGGCTTCCGAATTAGCGGTACGCCCGCCGGTCAAGGCATGTTGGACATCCCGTGGCTTGTTCGCCAGCTACCCACAGATAAACGTGTCATCACTGGCATTGTTGAGTTATGGCCAGCGCCAGAGCCTGTACTAGCAGAGACGATTGCCAAAGAAGCGCGCTGGGTCGCGGAAAGTGCAGCGTTTTTGCAAACGCTCTAAATCAGTGCTGTTTTCATCTGGCTTAGTTAAGCAAATCCACCGGAGTCTGTCAGCCTAGTTAGGTAAGATAACTGTTCTATTGACGTGACAAAACCTTATTCATCATGTAGCACACGTTTGACTAACCTCACATATTCAGCCGTGAAGCGCTGGGCTGCATCTGACTCAGCGGCAAAACCATCAAAGGCGTGGAAGCCATCTGCGTAAACGTGAAGTTCAGTTGGCACATTTGCGCGTATTAAGCGCTGGGCATACGCGATGTCCTCATCTCGAAACAAGTCTGGTGTACCCACGCCAATATAGGTTGGCGGCAAACCGCTTACATCCTCAGCATGGAACGGTGCAGCATATTTTGAAACACCCTCACTGCCCGGTTCTTGCCCAAGATACGAACGCCAGCCGATTAGATTGTTGGCTCGTGTCCACAAGGGTGCGTCTGGTACATCCGAACTTGCTTGTTCCACGTTTGTGTCGTCTAGCATGGGATAAATTAAGAGTTGGTAGCAGACGTCTACCTCAGCGCGGTCTCGAGCCAATAGCCCCAACCCGGCTGCTAACCCACCACCCGCACTTTGCCCGCCAATAGCAATTCGACCAGCATCAACTCTTAACTGTTCTGCGTTACTTGCTAGCCATTTGAGGGCAGCATAGCAATCTTCCAAAGGTGCAGGAAATGGGTGTTCTGGCGCTAGTCGGTACTCCACTGAGGCAATGACACAATTTAACTGGAGCGTCAACGCTTTGACCTTGAGGTCGTCGCTCTCAACGCTGCCAAGCACAAACCCGCCGCCGTGAATCCAGAGTAGGGCGGGTAGGGTGGCCGCTCGAGCCGCAGGTTCATACACGCGCACCATCACATCTGGTGCACCCTCTGGTGCCGGCGCGTACTGATCACGGCTCACCACACCCTCAATCGCGGGCAAGGCCGCAACAGTAGCAGCATTCAAATTATCCAGCGTTTGGCGCATGGTGGGAATATCATCTAGGGTGACGCCACCGGGTAACACGTCTTCAAATGCAGCTAGTGCTGCGATCAGTTGCGGGTCTGTCATTGGATGCATGTTGACTACTCCTTGTTTAACGAGGTAGTTATGTTGCTTCTAATAGCTCTACCCAACACACATCAA
>JBCCOX010000057.1:0-13909 GCA_039025155.1 Deinococcota bacterium
AGCGTGAACGTCGTGCAGCTGATAAAGCTGCTTATCAAGCCAAGAAACAATTGGTTATTAATGATTCTGAGTGGACAACAGACGACTTTGTTAAGCAATCTGACGCCTTAGCCGGAGGGTAAGTAGTCTCAAAAAAGGCTTGTATGTCAGCACTAATGTAGACAAAGACAAGTACTGGCATACAAACCTACTTGGTCGTTTCCTAGCATAGATTTAAATTTTCACCAATTAGTCCTGAAAGGAGTCTAACAATGACCAAAAGAAACCTTGATGAATGTGTAGATATGATGGCATCCAGCGCAATTAGCATGGGCCCTGTGAGCCGCCGCTTGCGCAACGCACTACTTGATAGCTGTGTGGACGATGACTGTGGCGAAGGTTGCCCCGATCACTTCCCCTGCACCGAGAATACGCCCTGTGCTGACAGCGCCCAACCTGCGCGGCATTGGTGGCAGTTTTTGTTTAGATTCAAAGGGCAAAACCCACTACAAAGCTAAGATTATAGCGTTAATTTGCGATAGTAAGCGCGCTACAACAAAATATTTGTAACATCTTGCCAATTGGCTTGACAAGATGCACCATGACGTTTGACATCATCATGATGTTTATGCTGTGATGCGTCCGTGGCGTTCAAATGATTGATACTGTCTATACTGAGTACTACTTGCATGTTTACTCTCATGTAAGCTAATGGCGCAAGGTAGTATTGTGCTGTAATATCTGCTCTAATATGCTCGAGCCTAAATTTTTACGCTCCAAACTGCCATTTAAGATTTTCCAGAATTTAATTCTTATTACCTGATGTTGCTTGCACCAGTACAGTTATGCTAACTTCTGTTTTTATACTTATAAATACACATACCCTAAATCACCCTATGCAGGACTATCTTTCTCAGTGACAACTCAGCCTCAATCTAAACCCGCCACACCATCGTCCTATACTGTGCCGATCATTCACGCTGACGGCATCAATATGATTTACGATGGTCGCGGCGGCCAGACTGTAGCCCTACAAGACGCCAACCTCGAGATTCACGAAGGCGAATTTGTGAGCCTCATCGGGCCGTCTGGCTGCGGTAAAACGACCTTATTACGTTTGATTGCCAACCTAATCCAACCAACCTCTGGCACGCTGACAGTAACAGGTAAATCGGCACGCGAGGCCCGGCTAGCCCGTGAATACGGCTATGTATTTCAAGCACCCGCGCTCTACGACTGGCGTAGTGTCATTAAAAATGTGATGCTGCCTTTAGAGATTATGGGTTACAAACGTGGGGAACGGCGCGAACGAGCTGCCAAGTTGCTCGAGATGGTTGGACTAGAAGACTTTCACAAAACCTATCCGTGGCAACTGTCTGGCGGCATGCAGCAGCGTGTGTCCATTGCCAGAGCGCTTGCCTTTGACCCGCGTATTTTGCTGATGGACGAACCCTTTGGCGCACTGGACGAAATTACCCGCGAAGCCATGCAAGCTGAACTTCTCAACATTTGGCAAGCGACCGGCAAAACGGTGGTCTTTGTGACCCACTCCATTCCTGAAGCCGTCTTTTTATCCAGCAAAGTTGTGGTCATGAGCCCGCGCCCCGGCAAAATTGAAGAACTGATTGATATTGATTTGCCTTACCCACGCGATGTTGACACCCGCGAGTCTGAAGCGTTTTTTCATATGGCCACCAAAGTACGCGAGGCACTACGTGGTGTTCACTAAGTTAGGTACTCATTAAGTGATGCAAAAAGTGCGGGCGCAGTGGCCACTCCTAGCAACCCTCATGATACTTTTTGGACTTGGCTATCCGCTAGCCTTGCTGTTTGGCTTGCCACTGGCACGGCGCGATATGCAAGACTTACGCAAGTGGACACGGGCAAGTTTTAGTGCAGCATCACCGGACACATTGGCTGATGAACCTGTCCAAGGCCTTAGTTTTGGCGCTACTCCCGAGAGAGGCATACTTATTTTTGACGGTGCGCCTGTTGAGGTTGACTACAATATTGAAGGGAATGAGGTGAGGCTCGAGCAACCCCTCTCCCCTTCAGACATTGCTAGAGATACCATCAACTTAATCGCTTTAGGTGATGGCATCTACAGCATCCCAGATAACCTTAATCAAGATATCAGTCTGCAACCCACCATCTATATTGATGGTAGTCTCGTCCATCCTGGCAGTGTTGAAACTAACGAAGTCCCTGATGGACAGCGCACAACCTTCACGTTTGACCATCCCGATACCTCTACAATTGGGCGGTTAGTTGTAGATGATCAAGTGGTTGATGATTATGACATCATCACAGTGAGCGAGGCACAAACTGAGGTTATGTTGGCTGAGCCGCCTGCGTTTGGGAGTAGTCTACAAGCAATTCAAGACGATTACATGTGGCTCAACGAGACACAACTTGTCTTCAACACCTCCCCTGCTGAGACGGCATCTGTACAAGCTATCCCCAGTGTGATGCGTCTAGCGGAACAGCTGCAAGGTGAGGTGGATGGCAGTAATCAGGTGTTTAACTTGGCACGCGGGAATGTGCTCGAGCAAGCTAGTACCCGTAGACTCTTTGTTGGCTCTCGTCAATTAGACGGTGATGACGAACGCCCCGATGAACGTGTTGATGGTGAAACGTCCGCATTTACCTTTGCCAGTGACACTGGTCTCATCAGTTTAGATGGTGTGCTGTTGACTGCACTCACTGACTTTACTAGGGATGGCAACGTCATCACCTTGCTAACAACGCCTGCGCGCAATGCTCGTTTAAGACAACACCCAGACTATTTGTTAACTAATCCATCAACTGGACAAATCACGCTAGCCCAACCGCCCACAGAACCCGTTTGGACAAATGAGTACAGCTACTATGCAGAACCAAGTTGCGGAAACACCGTCCTCACTTGTTTTTTTGCATTACCCCAGCACCCTGTGCCGTTTCCACACTGGATTATCCGCAGAGCACCTGGCTTTGTCCAAAAATTTCCAGTTAGTGACGAGCGCAACGTGCTTCGAGCAGTGCTTTATACCAGTACTGGGACGTTAGTCTCGCTGGCGTTGGGTGGACTTTTGGGGACGCTTTTGGCAGTGGTGTTTGTATTGGTAAGGCCGCTCGAGCAAGCTGTACTCCCGTGGGTGATTGCCTCACAAACAGTGCCAATTATTGCGCTTGTCCCTGTACTACTTCTCGTTTTAGGCAATTTGGGCATCACCATTCAGACAAGTTTGTTACCCACGGCGCTCATAGGTGCATATATCACCTTTTTTCCGGTCACGGTGGGAACCGTTAAAGGGCTTCGCTCCGTTGACCCGCTAGCACTCGACCTCATGACTTCTTATGCGGCATCGCCAGTTGATGTCTTTTTGAAGTTGCGCTTCCCGGCCGCCGTACCGTTTTTCTTCACTAGCCTCAAACTTGGTGCTGCTGCTGCCCTAGTTGGCGCACTAGTAGCAGAAACAGAATCCAACAATGCTAGGGGCCTAGGCTTTCAGATTCTGGGTCAAGTCCAATCCGGCAACGTCGCTGATGTGTGGTTACTTTTGCTCACCTCAGGGCTTTTAGGCATCATCCTTGTAAATCTGGTGGGTCTGATTGAACGTTTGGTTGCACCCTGGCTAGGAGCCCGTTCGTGAGTCTCACCATCATCTTAATTGTTCTTATCGCCATCATCAGCTTACTTATTTTTGGACGGCGCAGGTTGCTGCTCACATCGCTCCTTGTACCTGTTTGCGTACTACTGGGTATGTTCACCATCGCGCAACATGAGGCTATTCCTAACTTTTGGTATTGGCTCAGCTTGTGGACTGTACTAGGTGGTTTAGTTGTGTCTGTCACACAATTAGGACTGGCACAACCTGACACTCGAGTCCAACTTTTTCTCACGCGCATTCTTCCCTCAGCCACAGTGCCATGTTTTTTGCTACTCCTGTGGCAGGGGTTGGTGATTGGCTTTGGCGTGCCTAAAGGCATTTTCCCTAGTGTAGGGGATGTTGTTACCGCCCTGCGCAGCTCGCTGCCTGTGTTTTTGAACGACAGCTATGTGACCTTTGTGCAAGAAGTGGCACTTGGAATTGCCATCGGCGTTCCCACAGGTATCTTAAGTGGCATTGCCATTGCCTACAGCAGGTTTTTACAACGTGGATTCTTGCCACTCGCGGCTGCGTTTGGCGCTGTACCTATTGTGGGACTTGCACCCGTGCTGGGGCGCGCGTTTGGGGTGGACTGGCAGTCCAAAGCTGCCGTGGTTGTGATCGTGACATTTTTTCCGGTACTCCTTAACACAGTACAGGGTCTTATTTTGGTGGATGCCCTCAAGCTCGAGCTACTCCACGCCTATGCCAGTAGCCCGCTCACCATTTTCCGCAAACTACGCTTTCCCAATGCATTACCATACATTTTTAACGCGCTCAAAATAGCCTCAGTTGTATCAGTCATTAGCGTGATTGTGGCGGAGTTTTTGATTCCGGGACCGCCACGAGGGTTGGGGCAGCGCATTAGCTTGTCAGCGCGGCAAGGTGCGTATGATGTTGTTTTTGCGGCAATTTTTGTGTCCAGTTTGATTTCAATTACGATTTATGGGGTGATAGTGGTGCTCGAGCGTACGTTTACGGGGTGGCATCCGTCACTGAGGAATGAGAGCTAGCGAGGTTTCGCTAACTCTCTCGATTTTTGTAATTTCCTTCTATCTCAGTAATCCTACAGTATTCGATTCAACAGACATTGCAGGCTTAGGCAACTTTTAACTCAACTGATCCCCCTTGAATCTGATAAAGCTGACTGCACTTGACAACGCTTAATAGTTGCTCGCTGCTATACTTGCTGAGCAAGCTAGGGCTGTTTTGGACAAGCCAGCACTGTCTTTGGCAATTGCAATGGTCTTCTCGACGTCGATCATAAATGTTAGTACGGACGGAACGTGCCGCCTTCGGCTTGACATTCATATGTGCTTCACAAGTGTTTGACATGATATTCTCCATTGAATGACACTGGCGTGGCCCGTGATTCCGGCTTTCAATCATGTATTCGCGATTGCTACCTTGTTCTATGTCATTCATCTGCGGAATGCTTGGACGGTTAGCGATACTACGGTAGATCGTTGAGATCGTTAGTCTCATTTGCTCACCTCCTTACTTGGCGTTGCTTTCAGTGTGCAAAAGCGCCGTAAACTGACCGTCAACAAGCTATGCTCGAACAACATCTATCTTTTTCTTACATGAGCAAAAGGCTTGTAGGTGAAAATTAATACCTGTTGCAATGCCGCATGCTAGTTGATAAATTGAGCACCTACACAGCAAAAACCCCAAGCGAATCGCTTGGGGTTGAGCAAGCTTGTAACACAAGCAAGCCATGGTGGTGTTTTGAGCTTAGTCATTCTCTTAACAACAAATAAAAGGATGACTTAACTTGCGTAAGGATAAGTATCTTTCTAAAGAGCTTGTAACTTGCGTGCTGCGTTTAGGAGTACTTTCTCGGCGTAGTCAGCTTCAAAACCTCCACCATATAGTCTTACGCCACGATCTCTAGGATTACTCGTCCTGTATTTATGGCCAACGCTAAACGCAATTTTACCACCCTGTGGAAAGAATTCTTCAATGCTTTCAACAAGACTATCTGCAAGGCTGTTTTGCCCTGTCACACTACGAATTGCAGCAGCATGTACAGGGTTAGTTGCGAAGAGAGATTCGAGAAGAAGTGCCGGCATCTGTGCACCTGCTATCTTGATATTTCCATTTCCTCTACAACCAAAGCCTCCTTCTATTACACCATTAGCATCGTAAATATTAATTCCAAATAATTGAGCAACACGTTTGGCATACCATTCAGCCCAGTCTCTTGCTATTGCAATAGGATTAGGTTTAGGAATGATGACAAGTGAGTAATTTGCATTTCCACCAGCATTAAAGTGCTGTTCAACGTAAGCAATACAACCATCTGCAATAGCTTGTTCTTGACGATCAGGATAGTCACTTTTGTAAAACTGAACCGTGTACTTGCTTCCTATAAATAGATCTGTACGTCCACTCCCACTAAGGCGTGCCATGACCAGCATCCTCTCGTCATCACTAAATCCTTGAATCGAATTTAGATCTGGACCACTGTAAAGCACTTCGCGGTTATTGACTAAGTAAGTTAGACCCGCCTTCTGTAGCCATACCCAGCCGTCCTGACCACGCATTCCAGCAGCCTCGTAAACAGCATTGATAACATCTTGATTTGTGTAGACGGTCTCAGTAGGTGAGACCATTGGTAGTAGCCCAAAAATAGCGTCTTGTTCTTCAGCGCTGAGGGTAGGAATATCTCTGATCTCTGGGCCACTATAGGGTGCATTCCGATCAGCAGCTAAGTATGTCAAGCCTGCTTTTTGTAACCATTCCCAGCCACTTTGACCCTTCGTATCAGCGGCTTGATAAAAGATATTAATTACTTCCTGATTCATTAACATTGAATAATCACCTCACATGTGATGACAACAACTTGCTCAGATTTTTCAATCATCGTCGTATCCCTTATCCCTTCTATCAGTGACCTCCTCACAGCGGTCATTACGGATAGTCACGACTCTTAGATCCGTACCGTGCCGCCGTCGTAAAGTGGCACTGTCATAGAAAAATTTTCGCCATAGGTGAGCTTTTGCTCCTCGAGGATACCGATAGCAATTTGCTCACCCATACGGATGGACTCGAGGTAATCCGAGAAAAAATGCACCCCAGCCCAGTCACGTCCAATGGAAATATTGGATGCTAGCTTGTTCAGTTCACCTTCAACGGTGAGGCGACCGTTAGTAACAGGAACAGTCGTTAGGCTCAAGCCATCACTATTTGGTACAAACGCAGTGGTGTCATCACCTGCCAGGGTCAACGGACGTGCGTGATCAAAAAACGCTTTGAGGATGGTTACACATGCACCAGCAACTGTAGCGTGACCAGCACCATAAGAAGGGTGCATAGGCGAACCCTCACAAAACGCCATTGGCAACAGGTAGTTCGGACCACCGATGTCAGTATCTGCCCCATTTTTGGCATCAACCCAGTTAAGAATAGGTTGCAACTCACTCACCATTGACGTTAACTCGACAATGTTTAATTCAGGCTCGTGCACTTTTGCTAAACGCCCAGCTAAAGCCTCTGGACGAAAGCGGCGATGAACGTTAAACTTCTGGTAACGCACAGCTTTGAGAGCACGGGTGGCAACCTCCGTTACTAACGAGAGAATGTGTGGGCCACCAAATTGGGCAAATCCTTGCTGGTGGTCGGTGATGTCATCAGCAGTGAAAGGAATACCCGGATCAAAGGGGATACCTTTGGCAAGCATGAGTAAGCAAGCGTTTAAGTACGCTTCGTAAAGTGCGTCGTAGTGCACGTAGGTGGCGAGATCCCTAGGGGTAGTAATGAAACGGCGAGGTACTTCTTTCTCATAATCTTCCAGCTCGCGCAGGTCTGCACCTTGTTGCACGTCAAACCATTCTTTCCAGGTAGTCATATAGTCAATGCCTGGACTAGCAAAACGCACACGCTGATCGATATTGATAGCACCATAGGTAATCAACCCATCAGCAGCAGTACGCGGTTGACCAGGAACCCCGTGGATATACTCTTCATCACGGGAATTGATACCAGTATTACCAGCTAGCAAAAATTGTGAAATATAGGGGCCGATGTCATCACCTTGAGTAACTCCTCGGAAAGCGTTTTGTAATGTCAGCGGACCACGCTTGCGGCGTAGCTCCGCAGGTGTAAGCTCGCTGAGCGTAAGTTGACCGCTACCTGCAAACCACTCGAGCTTGTTTAACTCGGTCAGAATGTCACTGACGCTCACACTCGAGCCACCAACAGTTACACTTCCGCTGCCACTTACGATGTCTGTAAAAGGAGCATCACGTAAGAGGGCTTGCGCGTAGACTTCGGCCATCTCGGCTGTGAGTTCAGCACTATCCAACGCGGGTGCAGGCGGCATGGTGACGGCTTGAGCGTCAGGACCTTGTAAGTCGAAGGTTAAGCCCGCACTTTGGCTTTCCCAAGCACGCACATCAACAGGTATCTCGTTTCCTTCCTCATCTTTTGCACCTGTTTGGGCTTTTGAAGACTTCCAAGTGTTTTCAGGCGTGGGGCCCAAAGGTGTATCAATAAAGTCACGAGGATCACCGCTATCAATCGCTCGAACAAATTGCTCATAGTCAGCAGAAGACATAACTAAACCTGTATTACAGTCGTGAGGTAGTCCTTTGGTGAAGTTAGCGAGATAGCTGGGCGTGCCATCAGCGCGGCGGAACTTTTGTTCGTCGCCATTTTCAACATGGCGAGGGTGAGAGCGGTCAGCAGCTAGCTTTGCAGCGGTTTTGCGGATATTCAGGGCATCTTCTCTGCGGTACGTATTCATGGTTATTCCTTCCGGGTATTTCTGAGTACTGGTATGTGCAGCGTAGTCTTACCAGCAGGCGATGTGTGCTCCTTTCTGCTACGATTTACCTAGCTTGCGAATATCCCGTGAATTCACCGTCAATCCAGAACAACAACCCTGGTTTTCTTACGTTTGAAACGACTAAAACATTGTTGACTTAATTCCAAACAGACGAAGATAAATTAAGATAAAATAAACGCAACATGAATCAGCTCGAGTTAACCCTCCTCGGCACGCCTGAGGTGCGCTTTGGTAGTGATGTACTAGAGCTGCAAAACCGTCATATTGCACTGCTGAGTTTTATCCTCATCCAAAAACGCCCCTGCTCTCGAGACGAACTCATAACAATGCTGTGGGGTACAGGCAAAAAAAGCAGCTTGCGCACCGCCCTTTACAAACTGCGTCACTACCCTGGTGCAGACCTGTGGTTACAAGGTGATGACCCCATTACACTGGTGGCAACTAGTGACGTAACCGTGCTGGAAACTATGCAAGAAACAGAGGTACTTTCAGATGCCGCCCTAGCGGTGCTCGAGCGCATTCAAAGTGATGGCACCAGCAACTTATTACACGGCATTGCTGCGCCAACCCCTGCCTATGCCAGTTGGCTCGAGGAACAACACAACCACATCACGGCCCTAGTTGACGAGCTTTTACTGACTGCTGCCAGCGAACTGCATATAAGCGGGCGGTTTGCCAAAGCTGAAGTGCTACTCACCCAACTCATTGCTCGCGATCCTTTACGCGAAGCCGCCTACAGGCTTTTGATGCAAGTTGAAGCGGATAGCGGCAAACCCGGTGACGCCCAACAAACCTTTGAACGCTTGCGCGCCACCTTGCGTGAGCAACTTGATAGCGAGCCAAGCCAAGAAACCCTCAACCTACGCCGCAACTTGCTGGGGTCAGGCAGTGGCGTGCGGGCGGTGTGTTTGCAGATGGGCGAGCGCATTCCCGCCCAAGCATCCCAGCTTTTTGGACGAGAAGGCTTGCTCGAGCACATCCATGAACACCTTCAAGAAAACGCTATCTTGCTACACGGCTTTGGCGGTGTCGGCAAAACGGCGCTAGCTGCTGAGGTCGGCGGTCACTACTTGCAACAAGGTAACGTCCTCTGGCTAAGTGCTGGGTTTGGGAATGCAACCGATGTCCTCAACGCATTTAGCCAAACCCTACAGGTGTCTGGCCTGCTTACCGTCGAAAATGCTCACGAGGCCCTAGCGCGTGAAGAGATTAGCTTAGTCATCGTTGATGATGTATGGAGTGAAAGCACCCTCAACCGCTTGCGGGAGCATCTTCCTGAAGATTTGCCTTTATTGGTCACAGCACGGCAGCGGTTCAAAGGTCTTGACCGCATTGATGTAAGCGTGCTTGCGAGAGAAGATGCCAAGGCACTACTGGCGTTTGCGGCTGAACGCGATGCAGATGAGCTAGCTAGCAGCGATACCTTGTGCGCGATTGTTGGCGACCACCCGTTTGCACTGCGCATTGCGGGTGCCAAACTGAAAAATGACGCGCTTACCCCAAAGCAGCTCGTTGCCCAACTTGCTGACAGTCCGCACCAGCTCAAGACGCCCAAAGGCTGGCGTGAAGCGGGTAAAGAGAGCATTAGTGCGCTATTACAAACCAGCTTGGATACCCTTTCAGATGATGCCTACGAAGCGTTTATGGCAATTGGGGCGCTTGAATCTGGCAGTGTGAGCAGTGCTTTACTTACGCGGTTACTACGCCGGGATGTGGACAAGGTTGATGGTGCGCTTATAGAACTACAAACCCGCGCACTAGCTGAGCGCAGCGCGCGGCCGGGTAGTGACGTGAGCGAGTACCATTTGCACGATTTAGCGCACAGTTTTGCCAAAGCCAACAACATTTTGCGGCCGCGTACGGTGGTAGTAGCCTGTTGCAACTTGGTTAAAGACGATCCCAAAGCGTTTGATGTGTTTGATGTGGAGATACCGAATATTATTGCGGCGCTCGAGCACGCTGCTGAACAAGAAGACAAAGAAACCTTGACTCACACAATGGCTGATTTAGCAATTAAAGACACATACTTTGGCTCGAGGGGGCACACACCACGTTCACTAGTTTTACTGGAGACAGCACTAAATTGGGCAAAAGATTTGGGATGGCTCGACGAAGCACATTACTTTGCTGGCAGAGTTGGTGATGCTTACCGCGTGCAATACCACGATTACGTAAAAGCATTGAAAGCCTACACCGAAAGCACAAAACTAGCACGTTTGCTTCACGATTCAGCAAGAGAAGCTGTGTTGACCTGTATGTGTGGTATCACGAACTACCACTTAGGCAAAGACCCAAGTGCTGACTTTGAGCATGCTCAAGGTTTAGCCGAAGAATCAGGTAACAAGCATGCTATTGGACATGTTTTGCAAAATCGTAGTTATGTCGCAGGCCTCGAGGAAGATTGGGCAGCGCAAGCGCACTTTGGTAAAAAGGCAGTCAAGTTAGCACGAGATATGTTAGTCAATCAAACACTCAATGTGTCACGCGCATATGCCCTTCTTTATTCCAGCCTCATCAATGTGGGAGAAGCACTAAGGAAATTGGGGGAATTCGAACAAGCCGTTACGTACCGTGAGGAAGCACTTGCCATCGCTGTATTGCGTAATAACGAGCTATGGCAAGCTAAAACCCATCTTGAACTTGGTGAAATGTATCTTGATAATGACCAACATATACTTGCCCTCAACCATCTCAACCAGTCTTTAGGATTTTATAAACGTAATAACGCTACGGCAAAAACACAAGAAGTGCAGTTTCTTTTAGAGGCTTTGAGTTCACGCCGAGTTGACGCCTGACTTCTAAACTCTCAAACAGCCGAGGTTTGGCTTTGCTAAACTTCAAAATAAGTAAGGAGGCAAACTATGAAGTTAGTGGTTTTACCAATTTTCGTTTTCCTTTTCGCTGTCACAACCAGTGGGTTAAGTCAAGAAAACTCACAAGCAGTTCTTGAGACACGAGGGATTTTTCAAGAGCAAGGCCCGATACCACCAGAACAAGAGTTCTATGAAGCTCTGTGTGGAGCAGATCCCAACACGATAGAAGTAGATGTGACGGTTTTAATTCGATATATACAGTCAGATAGCGGTGTTGTTTTAATAGAGGAAGATGGCAGCATTAACTTAGAAGGAGCGGAGTTAGAAGTAGTAATTCAAATTGCAGAGGACACGTGTAGGTATTATCGTGACACGGACGGGCAGGGTATCTGTGCCATAGACCCTTTTGGTTCAGAAGCATTAGGCACTGGAGAAGGCTTTCTTTTGGCTTCGACTATGGACATTAACCCAACGCAATATCGCACAATGAGGAATTCTATAAACTCAAGTTTAGTTGCCCCTCATAATGTCGAAGATGCTGTAGCTTTGGTCATTCTCGATTATTTTGAATTCGGTGATTTCGACATTGATTTTAAAATGGAGAATTTTACCGACTTTATTCGTGACGGCGAATCCCTTACTCATGGTGATAGCGTTCTCTATCACACGCTCAGTTTACTCTCAAGCTTTGGGAGCAGTTTTGCCCGTACAGATGATGGTTTTGTATTTCCAAATCTGGGTGTTGTTGTCATACCTCAAGAGATTGGTAATGGCACACTTGGTGAAATCAGTAGCAGAATCGATGCGATACGCGACGGGAGTGCTTTCAATGACGAATACAGAGAGATTGTTGTGAATATGAGCTTTGGACTCGTCCCCTGTGGTTTAATCCGAGAATTTTTAGAAGGACTTACTCTTGGCGAATACACTCTCGCAACCTCTGGAAACCTATTGGGAAGTATAACGGATGATGAAACAGTAGTAGCCACAGTCAGTAGACGCCTTATGGAAATTTTCTTTGGGATAGCAAATAATGCGTCAGGCTCACTCCCCACAAGTAGCGGAGACGTCTCCATCACTTACATTGCTGCGGCTGGCAATTTCGGTCTGCTCTATCCCATGTTCCCAGGAGCTTGGGAGTATGTAACAAGTGTTAGTGCAACTAACGACTACGATGACTCTAATGCTGGAGAGATAGCTTCCCTTGGTGGTTCGATCGGGTTCATTCAAAACCTTTTCGGTGATGTGGAAGACCTCTCAGAATATGCTTCTCTCGGAACTTCCTATGCTGCTCCTGTTGTCAGTGTTTTTGCTGCACTCGACATGTCTTCAGAGAATCAGCTCTGCACATACATATCTCGAGAGCTAGATCATTGGGATGTTGTGGCAAATGTATCACAGCATCAGATTAACTTCCGGTTGCCAAATGCTGTACAAAACATTTGTCAGCAAACTCCTTAAGCTGTAAGGTCACTATCACCATGAAGTGACTTCGAAGTCACTAACAAGGCGAGTCTTACTATTCAGTAAATCGCCTTGTTATATTTATGGTATTATAATGATAATTTTAATGGAGCAATACCTACTAGTATATTAGTGACTATTAAAGTATAGTTTTTGCCTTGTTAAATTAGAGACCTACAGCTAAAACTCACCATCACCTACAAATGCCCACTGCAACACCTTGACACTATCCTCCACCCCTTGTCAACTACTCGGATACACCCCCGGCATACTCCAAAACCCATGAATAAGCCCGTCGTAGCGCTTCATGGTGACAGGCACACCCGCCTCACGTAACTTGTGTGTCCTTACGCCTCTGCTTGATCACACAAAGGGTCACGCGCGGCTATCTAATTACACGCTTGTTTTGCCCCAGCAATCAGCGTGTAATTTTTTATTTGTGTACCTATCGCTATATGTCCCATCTCAAATCAAGGTCTTTTGAATCAACACCCTAGGGCATGTGCCACTAGCCACTTTGTAACACAGCCCTCACAATGAAGACATCAACGTGTGATGTGGCAGCTCGTATCGCAACCGCGATGCAGCAAATTGTGATCTGGCACTAAGTTCACCCTATCTTCTTGTAATCTTCACGCACACTTAGACTGCCAG
Organism: Deinococcota bacterium; assembly: GCA_039025155.1. Classification (GTDB taxonomy): domain Bacteria; phylum Deinococcota; class Deinococci; order Deinococcales; family Trueperaceae; genus JBCCBI01. Next base: position 13,329 of record JBCCOX010000057.1, read on the forward strand.
CGTTACTATCGTGGCGCTTAGAACTATCAAAAGCTACGTTGCGTACGTGGCATCATCTCATACCACATCGCAGAAGCTCACCCTAGCCACCCCAGAAGGAGGCTTATACCGATTCCGATTAGACACTTTATAAATCCCTACGGGCTTTATGCCGTTTCCATCGGAAGCGGTGGCCGTTTCTACACCTTCTAGGTGGGTTAATTCCTAAGGAATTAACCGGAAAGGGTATGACCTTGATAGAAAGCTTGCTGCACAGTACACGCATCACCGAAATTGTTGGCGACATGATCAAAGTGCACGCGCCCGGGGCTGCCCTTGGGCATGTGGCAGTCATTGATCATGAAGGCATGGATACCTCGCTTGCAAGGGTCGTCGAACTTGCTGGGGACACCGTGAGTTTGCAGGTGTTCACTGGTGCTGGCGGCCTCTCGACGGCAGCCCGCGTGCGTATGCTCAACGAACCCATGCAAGTTGCCTATTCAGACAATGTGCTGGGGCGGGTCTTTGACGGCCTCGGTCAGCCCATAGATGGCGGGCCGGCATTAGAAAGTGAACGGCGCATCTCAATAAGTAGTCCGACG
>JBCCOX010000058.1:0-13885 GCA_039025155.1 Deinococcota bacterium
ACGATGGCATTGTAGATGCCGACGTGGATTACACGATTGTCACCAGCGAGGTACAAAGTACCGACAGCGACTACAGCGGGCTAAGCGTGCCAGATGTCACCGTCACCAACTTTGATAATAACGCTAGCATTACCGTCTCACCTGTTGAACTTGAAATCACTGAAGCACCTGGCGAAACCATGCAGGCCACCTTCGAGGTTAACCTCGACGCACCTGCACCCGAAGGCTTTGAGGTGGTCATTGACCTGCGAAGTAGCGATACAAGTCAGGGTACAGTGTCCCCTGAAACCTTGCGGTTTACCCCTGCTGATGGCATCAACCCCAAAACGGTGACTGTCACTGCCGTCAACAACAACGTGCAAGAAGGCGACACGCAGTTCCAGATCATCCTTGACCCAGCCGACAGCCCCGGCAACGGCTATGACGGCATTGATCCAGATGATGTAACAGTCGTGAACATCGACGACGATGAAGCTGGCATCAGCGTGCGCGCCCTTGCCAGCCCACTCGTTGTCAGTGAAGACGGCGATACCGCTGAACTGCGTTTGGTGCTTGACAGTGAACCCCAAGCTGAGGTCTCAATTCCCGTGAGCGTCAGTGAACCAGGTGAAGGCAGTCTGTCAGCCGAAGTCATCATCTTCAACGAAGAAAACTGGAACATTGAACAAGCCCTAATTGTGCGCGGCGTGGACGACCAACGGGTGGATGCTGACACCACGTTCACCGTGAACTTTGGTACTGTCACCACACCTGACCCTGCGTATCAAGGTGAGACGCCCTCCCCATCTGTATTTACGGTAACGAACCGCGACAACGACCAAGCTGGCATCAACGTAGCTCTGCTAACTGACCCCTTAGAAACAGCCGAAAACGGCGGCAGCGGGCAATTTACGATTGTGCTGGCTAGCCAACCTGCCGACAGCGTCAGCATCGACATTCGCAGCAGTGATCCCAGTGAAGGTCAAGCTGTGCCTGTTGTTGTAACGTTCACTGCAGATAATTGGAACGTACCGCAAACTGTCAATGTCCTTGGCATTGTGGACGGTGAAGAAGACGGCGATGTCACCTATGACATCTTGTTTTCACCTGCCCGCAGCACCGACCCTGACTACAGCGGTTTAGTTGCTGATCCAATTAGCGCCGTGAACCGTGACCGGGACGGCTCGAGAATCCTGGTTAACACCATTGACGAACCCGTGACCGACGAATCCGGCAGCAGCGCTACCTTTGAACTGGTGCTCGCCACCGAGCCTAGTGGCAATGTTAGCTTTGATCTGTCTAGCAGTGACGAAGGTGAAGCTACCGTATCACCTGAAGATGTTACGTTTACTCCCGGCAACTTTGGGCAACCGCAGCTGGTAATTGTGACGGGTGTAGATGACGATGAGCTAGACGGCGACGCCGACGTTGAGATTACTGTTGATAACATTCGCAGTAGTGACCCGAACTACGGTGCGCTCGAGCCTTTCACCATCGACTTTGTGAACCGCGACAACGAAAGCGCAGCAGCACCCAGCTTAGTCGTTAGTGCACCCCTTGTCCCACCCGATGTCACTGTGCCCGAAGGCGACAGTGTGCGCGGCGAGTCCATCCACCAGTTTGACTTAACCGTACCTGCCAACGTCACCGAGACTGTGTCTCTAACGCGGATTGGCTTGCGCATTGTCGAAGGTGATGGTCCCGACGGCGGCGATTTCTTCGACATTGTTGATAACGTTGAGCTTTACCTCGACCGCGACGGCGACGACCGCTTTAACTTACCGGACGCCCCCCCAATCGCCAGCCGTTCTGATTTCACCAATCCAGATACAGGTTTGGTCATCTTTGAGCTGAACGCCGCCAACCCACTTCCCATCAACGACGATGCTGGGCGCGACAAAACCTTCATTGTGACCTTTAGCATGCCTGTGAACGACGCCCGCTTACCCAACGGCTTGCCACTACTTGCACTTGCCATCCTCTTACCGCTTACCCTGCGCAAAAAACGGGTAAACCGCAACCTACTCTTACTCCTTGTCAGCCTCAGCTTGGTTGCCTGTGGTGGTGACAGTGGTCGCGGCGGCGGTGGTGGTGGCGGCGGACCTGACCCCGTTGACCCAAGTGGTCGCTACCAAGTGATCCTCACCCGGGTGGACGCTGTTGCTAATGACCAAGGCGTACCCACCAACTTGCCAACAACTGGCATCGCCGGAAGTGAGATTGCATTTGAGTAATTTCATGTGAGTAAGCCTTAACCCCTAGCCTCCCCAGCGCACATCTATAAATTTGGATGTGCGCTTTTTCGTGTCCATCACCCCGAGGGTATTGATTGATGCGTTAGGATTAACACGTGGCTGAGCTGCTGCCCGTCATCATCATTCACTACAACACGCCTGACATACTGGCGCGCTGTTTACAGCGTTTGGCGCACTCACCTAGGCAAGATAACGCCATCAAATTACAGATTGTTGTCGTGGATACCTCACCTGAGGCTGTACGTGAGCAAGTGCAAACAGTCTTGAATGATGCTAAGCCTACGTTTGCTGACATCACCTTACTGACGCCACCCAACCACAGCATGGCAAACGCCGTCAACGTGGGCTTAAAGCACGTCTTCAACACAAGCACTAGCCCAGTGATTGTTCATATGAACGCGGATGTTTTTGTGAGGACATCTGTACTATCCAAGCTCAAAAATATCTTGCTGCAAGATGACACTACAGCTATGGTTGGCCCTGTTTGCACAACTGCTGAGGGTAACTTACAGCCTCAAGGACTTTTGTACAGATGGCATTATCTACGCGCTAGGTTAGGAACATGTACGCGCGTACCGTGGCTTTCTGGCTGTTTGCAGATGGTCAAACGTGAGGCTGTGGAAGCTGTAGGCGGGATGAACAGCAGCTACCGGTTTTACAATGAAGACATCGAGTGGTGCTGGCGCTTGCGGCGTGCTGGCTGGCGCTGCAAGCTTGTTGATACTCGTCACATTAAACCTACATCTGCCCATACAGCTAGTGAGTCCAATGGTGAGTTTAACGTCATCCACTTAGGCGGCAGTTCAACCCCAAGTCATCCTACCTTTGTCGTTGAAGGATTTCGTGGGGGCTATAGGCTTTCTCAGCAATATCAACATCCGCTTTATCAAATAGGTCATCGTGTGATTGTTGGTCTATATTCGAGCTACCTGTCATGCAGCCACCATAGCCTCAACCTGAGGCAAGCACACACAAACATTGTGCAACTGTTCAAACGGGGTGACACACTCCTTAGCCAATTTGGACCAACGCTAGATGAGGATATTTGAGTATGTCGTGGACACTTGCTGTCTTTGAGTTTAAGGGTGAACCGCTGCCGTCCCCAACTATTTTTGAAGCTGCTGACTACACGCCCCCTGTCATGGGCTCTAGGGCGGCTATCCAAAACGCCATCAGCGCTGTTTGGAACGGTATTAACTGGCAGGCATTAGACATCTTTTTTGAACGTAGCGACGTAGCCGTAAACATTTATCTTGCGCCTGCCAAGCCTTTGGCAACGCAAGCTAGCACAGACATGATTAGCTGCGTTTTACTCACCGTTGGCTACGACCCAGCCATGAACCCGTATCCCTACCTAGAAACCCTGTGTAGAGCTACGGGTCGGACAGTTTACGACACCGTCATCAGAACATTTTTACAGTTTCCCAAGCCCAATACGGCTGGGCTCGAGCTTATGCGTCAACACGCAGCCAAGCGCTTAAGCTAGGACGACGCGCTTGGGCAAGGTGAGAGATAGCGTCGTCTCGTGTGGATTAACGACCTCTACCCAAACATCTCCCTCGAGCAGTGCGGTCGCCTGCTTCACGTAAGTGAGTGACGGTGGGGTGAGTGACGGTGGGCTGTGTACTGCCCCAGCATGTTCAGGTGTTGTGCAAGCTGCTTTACTCACGCTAATGTTTAAGCGCCAATAGTTTGGTGTATCTAAGCAATCAACAATAAGTAACGAGGGCAGTGTAGGCTGACACCGCGTCAGCAACTCCAAACACTCGAGCACGCTACTAGCTACAAGCTCCGTTATGAGCCACGCGAGTATCTGCGGGTTGCCTAAAATAATAGGCAGGGTAATAGTAATCCCTGTTTCTAGGTACTGCTTGGTAGCCAAGTCAGCTAGCACCTGCCACACAAGTTCATTTAAATCCACCATGTAGCTAGCTCGAGGAAGACGCTCGAGAACACACAGTGCGTTGTCAAGGGCTTGCTCGCAAGCTTCAAAAATACCGTCGTCTGGGTGATGATCTTGCTGCCCGGGTATACCCGTAAGAGGTTTGTGTTTGGCGGCCGCCCGCAGTTGATCAAGGTAGCGCATCTGCTGCTGTAAACGCTTGGCTCGAGCCTTGTGTGCGTGCTGGGAAACAGCTTGAACTTGCCCGAGTTGGGCTGCTTGGAGTCGGTCCACACTGTACTCGAGCAGGCCTAACCGAGCTTGGAGTAAGCTTTCGCGTACACTCCCAATACAATGCTGAGGGGTTAAGGTGTTGCTAGCTATTGCTGACACCTCCAATGCTGTGCGGGTCTGTTTGTTGTCAGCATTATTTTTGCTGTGAACACTGTTGTTGTGAGTACTGTTGTTATTAACACTGTCATTGTTAGCACCGTCACTGTCAACGTAGTCTTTAAGGAGACGCTTGTGGGAGTGGTGGATTGAAGGAGCAGGCATGGTGCTTTTAATGTAGCAAACAGACTCTTACAAAACTCTTACTTTTGGAGTTTGGGCAGTCCAGAACAGTATTTTTAAGTATTCGCATGTCCTGATGCAGCGCTTGTATACAATCCTAGGAGCAACCGTGGCTAGGTTTGTAAGGTGCGTTGCGGTGCGTCAACCTCATTGCAAGCTCAGATTAATGAATAAAGTTAAGCTACTGTTAACGACTTAAGGTAACTATGCCAACACTGAGATAGCCCTAGTCCACTAGGTTGAGGCCTTTATGCTGGCGTCCTCGAGGTAACTTCTAGGTAAACTGTAAGCCTTAAGGTCATTTGCCTTGACACACCAACTGTTGAATTTTTATACTTAAATTAGGTGATTGTCATGCTGCTCGAGGGGGCATCAGCGGGCATCAACCACACACATTTATACCGATTCCGACTAAATATTTCGTAAACCACTAGGGACTTTACGTCGTTTCCAGCGGAATCGGGTGCTGTTTTTACACAAGGGTTGTCTCGCTGACACTCGCAACCCCGTAGGTTAGAACCACGTAGGTTAGTTCTCCAAAGAATTAACCGGAAAGAGTATCACACCACTAAAGCCCACGATCAATAACTTACAAATGACTAGACAAAGAGGTTGATGTGACCACTTCCCAAATAACTGACTCCAACTCACCTGACTCCAACTCAAGCAGCAGCCTTGTTCAGGTAAGGCATGTTGACAAAATATATGCCAGTGGTACTCACGCCCTAGAAGATGTTCATCTGGACGTTAACTCGGGTGAGTTTGTGTCGCTACTCGGCCCTTCTGGTTGTGGCAAATCTACCCTGTTACGCATTATTGCAGGGCTGGGAGATGCCAGCGCAGGCGAGGTTCTCGTTGAAGGCCACGCACCCAACAGCCCCCAACAACTCCCTTTGGGCTTTGTCTTTCAAGACGCCAACTTGCTACCTTGGCGCAGTGTCCTTGGCAATGTGATGCTGCCTTTAGAACTTATGGGCATTCGCAAACGAGAACGTCTAGAACGCGCGCGTGAGGTGCTCGAGCTGGTTGGTTTAGGCGGCTTTACCAAAGCTTATCCCAAAGAGCTTTCAGGCGGTATGCGCATGCGGGTATCCATTGCCAGAGCTTTGGTGACAGCTCCGCACTTACTGCTGATGGATGAACCTTTTGGCGCACTTGACGAAATCACCCGCCAGCGCCTTAATCAAGAACTCTTACGGATTAAAGATGCCACAGGTGCAACCGTTGTGTTTGTGACGCATAACGTGTTTGAGGCTGTTTATTTGTCCGACCGCATTGCTGTGATGAGCGCGCAACCGGGCCGCATTGTGGACACAATTCGCATAGATACAGATCACACCAGAGATACTAGTTTCCGTGGCTCTGAGGTGTTTTCAAATACCGTTGTAAGGGTTGTTGCCGCCCTAGGTGATGGCGCACTTGGCGAAAACACGTCAGGTGAAGCAGCTCACAAACACGCACCCAAGCAGGAGGTTGCCGCATGAGTTTGGCTTCACCGCGTTCAACTACACAAACTGCTTCTGCGCCGCAGAACCCAAGCAGAGCATCTTTGTGGACATCCAAAGTTCTACCGCCTGTACTGACACTTGTTGGCTTTTTAGTACTTTGGCAACTTATTATATTTGTATTTCAAATTCCCTCTTACTTAGTACCCGGGCCGCTGGATGTCGTTGAGGCGTTTCAAGAACGCGGTGATGTTGTGTTACAAGCCACTTGGATCACCTTTCGCTCTGCTGCACTCGCCCTCGTTTTATCAGTTGTTATTGGCATTGTCGTCGCGCTCATTTTAGCGAGTTCCAAGCAGCTCTATAACGCGCTGTTTCCGTATACGGTGATGCTGCAAACCACACCGGTGATTGCCATTGCGCCCATTATTATCGTCTGGTTTGGAATTGGTACAGCGTCTATTACAGCAGTCGCAGTGATTATTAGCGTGTTTCCAATTATTGCCAACACAACAACAGGACTACTTTCTACTGACCCTAATCTGGTGCAACTCTTTAAGCTCTACCGTGGCTCGAGGTGGGCTGTGCTTACCAAACTGCGCTTACCTTACGCACTTCCCTACTTTTTTGCAGGGTTTCGGGTGGCGGCGGGACTAGCTGTGATTGGGGCCATCGTCGGTGAGTACGTAGCCGGCATGGGCGGCAGCCGGGGCGGGCTTGGCTTTGTGATTGTAGAGTCTGCCAACCGCCTCAGAATGGCCCAAGTGTTTGCAGCCACACTTGCCTCTGCTCTTTTAGGCGTGAGCTTTTTGCTTGCCATCAACGCACTAAGTTACACTGCACTCCACCACTGGCACGCTTCAGCAAGCAAACACGAAAGCTGATTAGAGCCTAAGGCATTTAACTTCTTCATATCAACTGAAGCGTCGATACTAGTGAATGGCTTCATTACAATCTGAATCGCTAGCCTTTCGTAACTTGTAATCCCACATGAGCAGCGTACATTTGAGAGAATGACTAGTGTATAAAGATTCGCTTTATCTGTAAATTTACTTAGAATATGCTGATGTCAATCTAGATAGGCATGTCTTATAAATTAGGGGTTGACGATGTCAGTTCAGATATTATCTCGAAGTTTCAAAACATCTTCAACATCGTCTGTCAAGTACATTGACTGTCATATTAGCATCAAAACACAAGCATATTTATCACCAGCAACGTCGCGCAGATTAAGCGCGTGTGCATAAGGAGGTTAGGTGTGAAACACAATTTTCGTCATTTCGTCGGTGGTATTGCCACTATCTTTGTTGTTAGCCTGCTGGGCAGTGCATTTGCCCAAGACCTAACGCCCATTCGCTTTGTGACCAACTGGTTTGCTGAACCTGAACACGGTGGCTTCTATGCTGCCGTCCAAGATGGTATTTACGAACAGTACGGGCTAGATGTAGAAATTATTCAAGGTGGCCCTAACGTTGCCGGCATGACGCTGCTGGCAACTGACCGTGTTGAATTTGCTATGACAGATGCTGCTGGCACTTTTTTTGCACGCAATGAAGGTATTCCGGCTGTTGCCTTTTACGGTACGTTCCAAAACATGCCGCAAGGGTTCATGTTCCATGACGGTCAGCCTATCGAAGATTTTACAGATTTAGAAGGTCGTACGATTGCCATATCGCCGGGTGCGCCTTACTGGGAGTTTATCAAGCAAAAATACGACCTCGAGGGCAAAGTACAAGTGATTAACTACAATGGGCAAATTGCTGAGTGGCTCCTTGACCAAGAGCGCATCACCCAGATTTATGTGACTTCAGAGCCTTTTGGAGCTGCACGTGAGGGTGCTACGCCGCAGTATTTAGCAATTGCCGATTCTGGATTTAATCCTTATGCCAACATTGTGGTGGCTAAAGAATCGTTTATCGCTGAAAACCCTGAAGTTATCCGTGATTTTATTGCTGCATCACAAGAAGGTTGGGCTAGCTTTTTGGCCGACCCAACTGCCTATACCGAAACCATTGCTGAATACAACGACTCCATGACCGCTGAGTTTATGGCTTGGTCTAACGAGCAGCAGATTCCATTTGTAACTAGTGAGATAACTGAGGAAAACGGCCTCGGTTACATGCTCGCTGAGCGCTGGCAAGAAATGTATGACCAACTGTTGGAGCTTGAATTGCTTGATGGCGACATGGACCCAGCAGATGCCTTCACGGTGGAGTTTTTTAGCGCCCCTTAGATGACCTCATTAGCGCTTATTGAGGCAGGTATCTTACTGCTCTGGGCAGCGTGGCTTTCACTAGTCACGCTGTTTAATGTGACCGACGCCCTTAAAGAGATGGGGATTTTAGCTGAGACGTGGTCGCTAGCTTCGGGTAACTTTGCCTACATGATTGACGTTACTAGCATTCACAAAACGCCCAGGGCGGTGTGCTACGTGATGTTTGCAGGCGTTATTTTGTGGGAGGGGCTTGCGTCTCTACTGCTCTGGCGTGCATTTTTTGTAGGCAGCTTGCCCGCTATCAACCAAGCGTTTTTGGTGAGTTTAAGCTTGTGGGGTGCGTTTATTTTGGCTGATGAGTTTTTCATCGCTTACACAACCGAAGGCGAAGGTGGCTACAGCGTGGCGGCAACCCACCGTGAGATTTTTGTGGCGTTTTTGGTCTCTCTGATTGCATTACATCTTTTGTAAATGATGGTTCAAAAATTCACTCTCTTCGCCAGCTATTGAACTCCCATACGTCGATGGTTACGTTATATATGCCCATCAGGATATATGCCCATCAAGCTTTCTTGCTAATTTGTGTGGGCTCGAGCCAGTCAACTCAATAAAACTATAGAGAAAACATCAAATCAAAATAATTCTAATGCTTCACTTGCTGTGTCCTGTAGTATAGGTCTTATCAAATTAACGAGTGCTCTTGAATGATGATGTCAACGATATTAAGCATTACCCCCCTGATTTTGCCCAGAGATAGAAAGGGATTTTCTTGAACCGCTACCTCGCCAACCTCACTTGGCAAGACGTTGCAACCCTTGACAAAGACCCCGGTGTGCTCATTTTGCCTATTGGCGCAATTGAGCAACACGGGCATCATATGCCTTTAGTTACAGACGCGCTTATTGCAGGTAAAGCCGTTGACCAAGCGTTTACGCTATTAGCAGATGACGTACCCGCGTGGACACTTCCCACCATGCCCTACGGAAAAAGTAACGAACACGTGGGTTTTGCAGGCACTATGATGCTTTCCAGCACAACTTTGTTAGGATTTTGTCAAGACATAGCCAGAAGTGCTGCGCAAGCTGGCTTTAAACGGCTTATGTTTGTAAACGGCCACGGTGGCAACCGCGCGCTACTAGAAATGGCCGCGCGCGATATTCGCGCAGAGTTTGGGCTCATCACCTTTGTGGTTATGCCGCCCTCGCTCACAGCAGCAGACCGGGCGGCGCTACCCGAGGCTGAGCAGCGCTTTGGCATTCACGCAGGCACGGTAGAAACGGCACTTATTTTGGCAGATAGCCCTGAGCTAGTCAACATGGACCAAGCCACCTGCCACTATCCACCATTTGAGTCCGAGGTTGTTCACCTAACCGCCACACCACATGTAGCTTGGCTTTCCAAAGATTGGAGTCCCACCGGGCATTTTGGGGATGCCACGGCCGCAACACCTGAAGATGGACAACGCTACTGGGGCAATATTGCTGAAGGACTCGCAGAGATCATCCGAGAAGCAGCTTTTTTTGAGATACCCACAACGTCACCGGAACAAACGCCGTGACAACGCCTAACCCGCAGAGCAGCTCACCACAACCTGCGTCCAACAGAGCTACGAGCTGTCAACTACTTTTGCGCGCTGCACGGTGTTTTGAACACCCAACCGAGGTTGATATTGCCATTGACAAAGGTCATATTGTTGCTGTTGAACCTCATTTTAGTGGTGAAGCTCAGGAAGTTTGGCACTTGGGCTCGAGAGTTGTCTTGGCAGGTTTAATTGACTTACACGTTCATCTTGATAAAACCCTCAGCATGGAACATCCGGCTGTTGTCAACCGCAGTGGCACCTTAGCTGAGGCCATCGACAGTTGGGGCGAGGTCAAACCCAGCCTAAGCCATGCTGACTACCTGAAGCGTGCCACACACGCTGTCGAGATGGCTATGTGCCACGGCACCACAGCTATGCGCAGTCATGTGGATGTAGATGCTGCGTTTGGGTTAACCGCACTCGAGGCTATCTTAGAAGTACGTGAAAGCTACCGTGACCGTTTTGACTTACAGGTTGTTGTGTTGGGCGCACCTGAACGCAATCCTCAGGAAGCAGCAACCGTTAAAGCAGCCCTTGAAGCTGGCGCAGACGTGTTAGGTGGTGCGCCCGGACTGTTTGGGGACGCTCGTGCTGGTGTCAAAGCGTGTTTAGACTTAGCTGAGCAAACAGGTGTGCCTGTTGACGTACATATTGATGAGACCGACGACCCCAACGTGCGTGCGCTCGAGCACCTCGCTGAGGGCGTCACCAGCCGCGGCTTGCAAGGTCGTGTAACTGCCGGGCACTGCTGCTCGCTGAGCGCCATGAGCCAAACAGACGCAGCAGCCATTATTGATAAAGTGGCAGCGGCTGAGTTAACAATTGTCACCTTACCGTCGGTGAATTTAGTGCTTCAGGGCCGTCATGATAGTAGCCGGACACGGCGGGGCCTGACCCGTGTTAAAGAACTTTTGGCGGCTGGCGTGAACGTAGTGGCTGGTTCAGACAACGTACAAGACCCTTTTAACCCGTTTGGCAATTACGACCCAATGTGGATTGCCAACTTGCTTGCCCACGCTGCGCACCTTAGCAGTGACGACGAACGTCACGCGGTGTTTGACTTGGTGACTAACAATCCTGCCCGCGCGTTTGGCAAAGCGCACTACGGCATTCAGCGAGCTGCGCCTGCTGACCTTGTGGTGCTAGACCATCATGACCTTAACAGCGCCCTTGCCCACATGCCAGCACGTTATGCCGTCCTCAAAAACGGGCTACCCTACACGTTACCAGCCTCACACACTTAGCTTCCACTTGCCTAAAGGAGTCCTATTCACTATGACCACAGCACAACAACCTGTGACAAACACCGACCTTATCCTCCGCTTACGCAACCTCGTTGGCGACAAACACGTTTATACCAACGCCAAAGCCCGCAAAGTTTTTTCGACGGACGCTTATACCTTTTCCCCTGTTCTTACCGAAGCTTTACAGGACAAAGTTGCCGATGTTGTGGTAGCTCCGGGTAGTGTAAGCGAGCTCGAGCAAATCGTCAGCTTAGCCGTGCAGCATAACGTACCTGTAACCATACGCGGGGCAGGCACGGGTAACTACGGACAGTCGGTACCGCTCGAGGCTGGCATTGTAGTGCTCATGCGGCGTTTAAACACTATTTTAGAGCTAGATGTAACGACCAAACGCGCCAAGGTACAACCTGGCGTCATCATTGGCGCACTGGAGCGTCGTGCCCGCGAGCTTGGCCTCGAAGTGCCTTGTTATCCAAGTACGTGGAACACAGCCACAATTGGTGGCTTTGTTAGCGGCGGCTTTGGAGGGGTCGGCTCAATTCGCAACGGAACCCTGTGGGACGGCATGGTGGTTAGCTGCGAGGTCATGAGCGCCGAGGTCACACCGCAGTACAGCACCCTAACTGATGCTGAGGTGCTCAGCGTCATTCATGCTTATGGGGTGAGCGGCATTATGACCGAGCTAGAGATCAGCTTGGTGGACGCTGTTGCTTGGGAAGAGGCTGTACTCGCCTTTGACGACCTTACGTCTGCGCTACGATTTGGGTATGCGCTTTCCCTAGATGAAGCCTTCGACAAGCGGCTTATTTGTACCTGTGAACCGCCCATTGCCGGATTTTTTAGGCCACTTAACAATGAAATATCTTTGAATGCTACTAAAACCCATGTGTTGCTCGAGCTAGCTCAAGGTCAAACTGAGGCTGTAAGCGGCCTTGCCCAAGACTATGGCGGCACATGTGTCTGGCAACGCCCTAGCGACAAGTATCACAAAAGCGGCTTTTCACTGTCAGATTTTTCGTGGAATCACACAACTCTGTGGGCCATGAAAGCTAACCCCAACTACACCTATTTACAAGCCATGTTTGCCAGCGAGTTCGATACTTTTTTAGCGCAAGTTGACAGCCTCAAACAGCAGTTTCCTGAGGAGTTACTGATGCACCTCGAGTATGTCTATATAGGTGACAAACTCACCCCGAGTGGCTTACCTATCGTCAGTTACCAAGGCAAAACACGCCTTTATGAGATGATTGATGCGTTTGAGGCCGCCGGCGTCGAAATTGCTGACCCCCACACGTGGCGCTTAGATGCTGACCCCCGTTGGAATGGTACACCCGTAGTTGACGGCAAAGCTAGCCGCAACCCGCTCGGACTCCTCAACCCCGGAAAACTATGATGCCTCTAGTGTGATGCCCCTAGCGCAAATAAGTGTGCAGTAGACGTTTAACTGACCCGATTATTTCGCAAAATATCTTTGGGAACATCTGTCACACTTCCCGAAAGTGCCAAAATAGACAGGTTGGGGCTGCGAAAGGTGACATAGGTTTTGTCTTGGGTGGGGTAATAGCCACCTTCAACTTGGAAACTTTCTTGACTGTGTTGACTGGCAATGAGCACCATCGCAGCAGCAATGTCGGGCACAACCAAGGTCTTCCCGTCTTGACTGTCGTTAACACCGTCGTTGACACCATCACTGCCATCGTCGTTAACAGCATCGTTACCTCTGCCACTGATTTGGTCAGTCTGACGACTTGGGGCACTCGCCTGAAGATCAGCACGTCCTTTAACAATAGCCCGCTCTTCAGCCGTGGCTAACCGCGCGTCAACGCTCGAGCGCGGCTCGAGCAACACACCCATCAAATTGATATGCATGGTTTCGCGGTCTGGGCTTACATTGGGTTCAAAGCGAAAACTACCTTCTTGCAGTTTTAAGAGCATGCTTAAACCTGCGTCATCTGCATAGTCAGGATGCTCGAGGTGAACCACATAACGCCCGCGCAAGTACAACTTAAAGGAATCAATTTCTAACACACCTTGCAAACGCAACATCGCCAAAGACTGTAGCAAATTGCGAGCCCCGCCCTTGCCTTCAAGCTGGCCACCAAACGACGCACTCAAGCGTGCCCGCTGTGCCAAACGTCGCAAGGTGTTGTCAATACTAACCAAGTCAACACTTTCACTCCGGAACGCATCTCGGTTGAGGATGTCTTTAGCCACTTCAACCGGCGTTGAGCTGTTGTCGGCAAGGCCCAAGATTGTGCGTGCTTCTTGCAACGTAGACGATACCCGCTTGAGGGTATCTCCTAAGCGTTTGCGTTCGGTTAAATCGCGCTGGGTTGAAGCGTAGTAGGCAACATTGCCTTCATCATCGCGCAAGCCTTCAATGTTCCACTCCACAATGTAAGGACGGCCGTCTTTGCGATGATTTACTGTTTCACCTTGAAAACTATGACCACTTTCAAGGCTTTGCCGCAAGCGTTTGAGCATCTCAAAATCTGTGCCAACACCTTGTAAAATACGTGGCGTTTTGCCAACGACTTCGTCTTTTGTGTAGCCCGTCATCTTACAAAAGGCATCGTTCACATAAACAATGTAGGGACCCGGTGCATCTAGCTGCGCATCTGTAATGACAATGGCCTCAATAGCACTAGCACAGGTTTGCTCAAAGATAGTTAGTTGGTCAACCCGGTAAGCTTGCTCGAGTTGCTTAGCT
>JBCCOX010000059.1:0-13633 GCA_039025155.1 Deinococcota bacterium
AAGTAAGCTTTGCCCGCCTCTAGCTTGAACCGTTTGCGTTGCATACGCACGTGACGTAACGGCGATGGTTTTGAGTCCACGCGTGCGAACCTCACGTACTATCTCGAGTGGCAAAGCGTTCACGCCACTATTTGAAAAAATAACAAAGGTATCTTCTGCTGAAAGCTTATAGCGGTCTAAAATGCCCGCTGCTAAACCCTCTGTGCGCTCCAATCGCCCGCCAGCCACCGCACCAATTTCAAAGGTCGTATGGGGTTCTAAAATAGCATTGACGCAAGCTAACCCACCTGCCCGGTAAAGCCCCTCACACGCCAGCATGGACGAGTGCCCTGTGCCAAAACTGTGGATAATACCGCCCGCGCGAATGGTTGTAGCAAACAAGTCTACTGCGGTAGATAAAGCAGCTTGCTCTTGTTGGGTGATGTCACTCAAAAGTTTGGTTGTCGTCGTCAAAAAGCTGTCTGCAATCATAAAAATCCCTGTCTACATAACATTTTTCCGGTTAATTCCTTAAGGAATTAACCCACGTGGTTCCGAGCGTTAGCGAGACAACGCTTGTGTAGAAACAGCTACCGATTCCGATGGGAACGACATAAAGCCCGAAGGGGTTTATAAAGTGTTTGATCGGAATCGGTATAGCATGTGTAATGTGGCGCACTATATCACGCGAAAACACCATGTGAGACAGGGATAGGTGGGTTTTAAGACAACTCGATTTTATGAAGATAGAAGCTGTACCGTTAACAACACAATCATCACGTAACTGTGACGACCTCATTTACAAGTTTTGTTGAGTCATTCAAAGAAGTGCCCTCAATGTGGATGTATCCTCAAACTCCTATTAGATTAGGACAACCTCAATCTGCCCACCACGCAGCACCAGCAGGCTCAAACAGTAACGCTTCTTTGAGGGTGGCAATGGCTTTTTGCAAGCCCTCATCTGGGGAGGCTAGCGCGTCCTCATGTTCAATAGAAATGGCACCGTCATAACCTACCGTGCGCAGAGCAGAGATAATCTGCTTCCACTCGAGCACCCCATGACCGTACCCAACTGACCGAAACACCCATGACCGCTTAGCTACTTGATCGTAAGGTACTGTGTCCAGCACACCTTTGATGGGTAAATTGACCGGATCTAAGTGAGTGTCTTTGGCATGAAAATGATAGATGGTATCGCCCAAATAGCGAATCGCTTGCACAATGTCGATGTTCTGCCAAAACAAGTGGCTAGGATCAAAATTTACACCCATGTTGCTGCGTGTTTCACCGCGCAGGTAATGCACGTGTTCGGGGTTGTAGACAACAAAGCCAGGATGCATTTCGATGGCGATGTTGACATCATGCGCTTCAGCAAATTCAGCTTCGCGCTGCCAGTACGGGAGCACCCGTTCTTGCCACTGCCACTCGAGCGACTTGGCGTGATCGGTTGGCCACGCGCACACATGCCAGTTGGGAACTTTATCCTCGGCGCTGCCGCCAGGACAGCCCGAAAACGTTACAACCGTATCTACCCCAAGTTCTTTGGCAAGTTTAACCGTGTTCGTCCAGGCATCATGATGGGCGTTGCCAATCTCTGGGTCTGGGTGAAGTGCATTCCCGTGACAAGATAGTGCCGAAATCGTCAAGTTCCGTGAGGCAAACGCATCTGCAAACGCTTGTCTGGCACTTGCATCTGCCAACATTGCTTCCGGGTTGCAGTGGCTGTTACCTACAAAGCCACCCGTTGCCACTTCGACAGTTTGCAAGCCCAAGCCCACAAACTTGTCCAGCATGTCGTCCAAGCTGAGGCTGCTAAACAGCGGGTTAAAAACGCCTAGTTTCATGGTGTTACTCCAATCTTGTTGCTAACGAAGGTTAGATGATGTTGTGTGTTTTAATCAGATTGTGCTGAGGTGATGATGTTGATGTCGTGTCAAATCAGGCATCAACCTAGCTAGAGAATCGTTTCGCAGATTAGCGTATTTTTACGACATTCCGAGGCTCACACGTCATTATTTGATGAGGTTTACATCCACATCACAAGCTACTTGCGAGCATTGCTACCCTTTTAGGTGCTGATGTTTAAGCAGACTGATCTCGAGGCTGATAACCTCAACCTCATCACGTCTACGTCAGTGTTTCTACATCAACTAGGACTCGAGCTTTCCGCTGCGCACTTTCAATCGCCGCAAACACCATCGCAAGGCTATGAATGTTGTCTTCAGCGTGGGTTTCTGGCGTTTTACCTGTTGCAAGTGCATCTACAAAGGCATCAATTGCAAACTCGTGCCAGCGGGTTGGGTCGCTATCTTCAAGCACAGAGACATCTGGCTGGGTGAATCCCGAGAAAAACTCACCTGTACTGCTCACAACATCAATACTCAAACCCGTCGCTCCATCCCACGTGAGTGAGCCCTTTGTACCTACAATGCGCCAATTACTGTCCCAACTCGTGTGTTGCCCTTCAGACGACCAACTACCCCGGTAGTTAAAGACGATGCCATTTGTCATCTCAAAAATAGCTTGAGCAGAGGCATCCCGTTCGTACCACGAGCCAGCGGGGTTCCATTCAAAGCAGTAGACAGCCTCAGCTCGAGTACCAGTGAGGTAACGCGCCGCGTCAAACGTGTGAATCGCCATGTCTTTAATAAGCACGTGCGCCATGCTGTCCCGAAAGCCACCAAAGTGCGCGCCAATATAAAAATCTGCGTTGATAGTGGTGATGTCACCAATAAGTCCATCTACTAGCAACTTACCCACTTGGCGAATGCTGGGGTTATAGCGACGGTTTTGCATAACAGCAAGGGTTTTACATGTTTCTTTAGCCAGAGCAATCATCTGATGAGCTTCAACCATGGTGTCTGCCAGAGGTTTTTCAGATAACACGTGCGCACCCGCCCGCAGTGCAGCCGTTGTCACTTCAAAGTGAGCGACTGGGATGGTGCAGTTAAAGACGATGTCTGGCCTGGTTGTGTTTAAGGCAGTTTTTAAATCGTTGCCAATGTGAAGCGTGTTGGTGTCTAGCTCAAATTCAGCGGCTCTTGCCTTAGCTGCGTCTAAACTTAAATCAACTAAACCAACTAGCTCGAGCTGGTTAGATGCCAAGGTAGGCCGGAGCCAGTTACTACTAATGCTGCCACAACCAACGAGCAGCACGCGAAAGGGTGAGGTCATAAAGGTTCCTTACAAAACATAGGATGATAGTTTGAATGTTTTGGGTAGGGTGTCAAGGTTACTCGGACAAGTTTATTTGCTCAAACTAGGCGTCGCCCAATCAATTGCAAGCTCTCCAGTGGTATCAATAATGTTTTCCCACCATTGCCTGTTATCAATGTACCAAGCAACCGTTGCTTCCATGCCAGCGTCAAACTCAACTTCTGGTCTAAATCCCAATTCTCTCTCTGCTTTCTCTGGATTGATAAGGTATCTGCGGTCATGATTAGGTCTATCTGCTACAAATTGAACACATGATTCAAATTCTTTACCTAAAACTTTGCAGATTTTTTGCAAAATTTCTATGTTGGTCAGCTCGTGCCTAGCTGAAAAATCATAAATTGGCAGGAGCCCCGGATTGGTCGCAGCGTTTTCATTTATTGAACTTGCCGGGCAATGTACTACTAGGTCTATCCCCCTACAATGATCTTCAACATGTAACCAGTCTCGCTTTTGTAGACCGTCACCATAGAGCAAAGCTTTTTTGCCCCGCAATATATTTGTAATTGCTAGCGGAATGAGCTTTTCGGGAAATTGAAAGGGCCCGTAATTGTTTGCACAATGCGTCATAGCAATATCCATGTCAGGATAAGTCTGCATGTATGACCTAACAATGATGTCTCCGGCCGCCTTGGAAGCAGAGTAAGGCGTTTTTGCATTCAAAGGACTTGATTCATCAAAGTAAGGTACAGTTTCTCCTTGCTCGCCGTATACCTCAATTGTAGAAATATGGACATGTCGCTTAACACCATGAAGGCGAGATACTTCTAGTATGGTTTGAGCACCAACAACATTCGAGTGAACGAACGAGGTTGGATTGTTAATTGCCCTGTCGTTATGGCTCTCTGCAGCGAAGTTAACCACATAGTTGATGCCGTACTTTTGATAAAGCTCAGCTAGGGCTTGTTGGTCTACTATGTCAACTTGGTGGAATATGAGACGACCGGATGCCTCGAGATCCCGAATATTATCGCGGCATGAATACGGCGTGAGCTTGTCTACACCAATGAGTTGATAATCTGGATGCTGTTTCGCCACAAAGTGCGCGTAATTACTTCCAATGAATCCAGCCACGCCTGTAATAAGTATCATTGTCATATCCAAACTACTATATAGGAACTGGCTATTGCTTCACCGCACCTGAAGTTAGCCCCGCCACCACATACCGCTGCGCCGTTAAAAACACCGCGAGCGGCGGCAACATCGCCAAGGTTGAAAAGGCCATGACCGAATTCCAGTCGGTATTATTTACCCCAATGAACGTCCACAAGCCAGCCGTCACAGGGCGAAACTGATCTGTGTTGGTAAGCGTAAGCGCAAATACAAGGTCGTTCCAGCCAAACAAAAACGTAAATATCGCCGCTGTGATAAGTCCGGGAGATGCTAACGGCAACATGATGCGTGCAAATGCGCCCCAGGCTGTACAGCCGTCAATGCGGGCCGCCTCAGTCAGTTGTAGGGGCAAGGTTAAAAAGAACGGTCTCAACACAACCAAGGCAAACGGAAGCGCTAATGCTGTGTTCGCTAAGATGAGCCCGATATAGCTATCTGTGAGTCCCAAACGGCTAAAAATCACAAACAGTGGTGTTGCCAACATCACCACGGGGAACATCAGCGAACTTAAACTCACCAAAATGATGAGCCCTTTGCCGCGAATGGGTAAATGGGCAATACCGTACGCGGCTGGGGCTGCCAGCGCAAGCGTAAGTAACGTTGTACCGATACCGACAATGGCACTGTTGAGAAAATAGCGCGGCACATCTGGGTTGCTGATGAAGATATTGCCCCACACGCTCCAGTCGATGTTTCTGGGAATAAATTCGGGCGGGTTCGCAAAAATAGCTCGTTGCGGTTTGAGGGCGGTAATCACCATCCAGTAAATGGGAAACAAAAACGCACTGAGCATGAGCACGCTGAGCACGCTTAAACTGAGGCTGGCTAAGTTTCTTAATCTCATTAGCGAGCTTCCTCGTAACGTAGGTTCCACAGGTAAAGCAGCGAGATGCCAAATAGCACCACAAATAATAGGTTGAGCATGGCCGCACCCGTACCAAACTGAAACTGTACAAAGATGGTCCTGAAGGCAAGTGTAGCAACAAGGTGCGTCGTATTAAACGGACCACCTTGGGTGGTTGCCCAGACCACATCAAAGACCTTAAACGTGTAAATAAGCCCCAAGAGAGTCACAGCAAATAGCGCCGGACGTAGTAGCGGAAAGGTGATGAACGCAAAACGTTGGGGCACATTGGCACCGTCAATCTCAGCGGCTTCGTAGAGTTCATGGGGAATGCCCTGCAAGCCTGCGAGCAGCAGGGCCATGTTGAACGGAATACCCAGCCAAATGTTAATAAAGATGATGGCACCTAGCGCAACGTCTGGCTCGGACAGCCAAAAGATGTTGTCTTCAATGATGCGGAGGGACTCGAGCCAGTAATTAAATACCCCTACTTGCCCATCAAACAACCAGCGGAACACAGCCGCCACAACAATAATAGGAATCGTCCAAGCAATCAGGTACAGCCCACGCATCCAACGGCTACCGGGAAACTCGAGGTTGTAAAATAGCGCTAACGCTAGGCCAATTGAAAGCTGAAACAAAACCGACCCAGCCGTAAAAATGAGCGTATTGCGGGCTGCTTGGTGAAATACTGTGTTCGCCAAAATGGTGCGGTAATTCGTTAATCCTACCCAGTCTGCCCCACCGTTGAGCAAGTTAATCGCCCGCACATCCTGAAAGCTCATACGAAAGTTAAACAGAACAGGATAGGCAATAAATACCAATAAGAAGATGGCTGCCGGTAACACAAACGAGTAATTCACCCACTGCTTGGCTAGCAACTTTAGAAAAGTATTCTTACCCACTTTAGGTGGGTTGTTAAGTGCGTTGTAGTCGCGTCTAAGTTGTTTCATGACATCTAAATATCATAAGCACAGACCTTACAAACATACGGACGAGGCTACTGGCATCGCAAGTAATTGACTTGCATCTCCACCAATAGCCTCTCTCTTAAAGTTTATTGCGTCTTAACTCTCAAGGAGTTAAGGCAGTAAGGGCACAATCACGCCGGCAGCAGCTTCAGCAGCCTCTTCGGGACTGCGTGCGCCGATGAGCACACTTTGCACCATGTTCATAATTTCTTCAGAGATTTGTGGGTAGTTTTCGCCGTAAGCACGGGCTTTGGCAACCGCCACCTGATCTGCAAAGGTTGCCACAACAGGATCGCTGGTAAATGCATCATCACTTGCTAAGTCAGCTCGGTTAGCAATATAGCCAGACAGTTGTAAGGTCGGTAGCAAGTTTTCGGGTGATGTTACCCAAGAGATAACTTCCCAAGCAGCATCGGTGTTGCCACCTGCACCGGCAGCGAAGTTTTCGCCCCCCAAGATAGAGGTTGGCGTGCCGTTGTTTGGCCAGTCGGATACGTTCCACGTGAAGTCTAAATCTGCATTGGTTAATCCGGGGATTTGCCACGGACCGTTAATCATCATGGCGCACTGCCCAGCCATAAATTGGTTGTTGACCTCGCCTTGACCCCAGTTGAGGGCGGCTCTGGAAATACTGCCGTCGTCGTTCATCATGGCATTCAGTAAGCTGAGGGCTTCAATGTTGCCAGCACCACCAATGTCAGGAATGTCGCCGCCGTTGCCCCAGAGGAAGGGCAAGTAGGTAAAGGTACCTTCTTCGGTGTTGATGAGCGATAGGCAAAACCCGCTGCGGTCGTCTGTGGTGAGCGCTTGGGCTGCTGCGCGCAACTCGTCCCAAGTGAGGGGAGGCTCGAGCCCAGCCTCAGCAAGTACGTCTTCATTGTAGTAAAGCGTCGTCGCGTTGCTACCATAGGGCACACCGTAGTTACGCCCACCAAACACCGTCGATGACCAAGGACCATCAAAATACTGTCCATTCGCGTCCCACGCAGCAATGTAGTCAGTCAAGTCTGCCAGTGCACCTTGGGCGGCCATCGCTTGGTGGTCAGGATTATCTACAATGACAATATCTGGCATCGTCCCCGTGGCTGCTGCTTGAATAATACGTGCTTTGAGGTCGCCAAAACCAATGGTTGTGCGCTGAATGTCAACATCTGGATGAGCAGCTTCGTAACGCGCGACTAAATCTTGCATGGCGTCGTTGTTGGCACCATCGGTGTAATAATCCCACCACTGGAGCACGGTTTGTGACGATGCGGTACTCATACCTAAGCTAATCGTCACAACAATAAGAACTAAACCCCACTTCTTCATACCAATATCCCCCTTTACATCCCAGTCTTACTAGCTGAGTATGGCTATAGTTAATCCCATTAGTTAATCCTGCCAGTCAATCTCGTAGTGTTCAGATAGCTCAACAAAACATGTGACGCCATGATGGCATCATCAACCAGAACACCTAACTAGACTTGAACATCGAACAAGTTTAGACGTATTGATGACACAGATATGCTCGTTAGTCATTTAACAGCTAACTTGCCCAAGAACAACTTGTCGAATCGTTTCGTAATGAGACGCTTTAGATTATAAGAAGGTGTCCTGAGTGCTGTCAACAATATGACGGTTAACACAACAAACCCCTGCGACTAAACTTCTGAAAATGAATCTCCCAACCACTTAGCGTAAGCAAGCTGACGCACCCCACTCACAGTTATTTTTTGAAGCTGCCTTGGACAGGATTACACCCTGTCAGGTATTGTGGTCAGGTATTCGTTGCCTAGCTTGAATACAAGATAATTTGATGAGCTGAGATTAACTGTGAATTTTATTTACATCATCACAAAATTAATACTAAAGAAAACCTATGCCTGCTAAAGGGATAGTGGCTAACAAGATGCTCGAGGATTTATATGGCAACTATTAAAGATGTCGCCAAACTTGCTGGCGTTGCACCAAGTACCGTCTCATACGCCCTCAGTGGTAAGCGTCGCGTGTCAGACGCGCTGCGTTTGCGTATCGAAGACGCCATCACAAGGCTAGACTTTACGCCCAGCCAGCTAGGACACAACTTACGGGCAGGCATAAGTGGGGCGATTGGGCTAGCATTTCCGTTACACGACGCGCTCGAGGGCGACCTCGGCATAGATTTTATTGCCATGGCAGCAGACACCATCCGCGATCAGTACACCCTCAGCTTGCTGAGTGGCAATTGGGATGGTGCTGAGCTTGTCGGGCAATTTAAGCAAAACCGTATCGACGGGCTCATCCTTATGCAAACCGCGCCAGAAGATGCTCGAGTGGACGCCCTGCGCGGTAGTGACTATCCGTTTTCCATGATTGGCCGCTGTAACGATACCGAGGGGCTTTCATTTGTAGACTTTGACTTTGAAGAAGCTGTGTTTTTGCTGATTGAATACGTTGTATCTTTGGGTCACAAGCACGTTGGCGTGCTGGACTTTAGTGACGAACCTGAGCAACAACTTTCTTACATGCAGCACGCGCGGCGCGGTTTGGCAAGAGCGCTGGAGACGTTTGAGGCTGATGGGCTCGAGCTTCACTGCGTACCTTCTGGCAACGGTGGTCAAGCGGGCTATACGGCCACCCAGACGTTACTTACGCAAGCCCCTGACCTCACGGCCATTGTGACCCTTACGGGCATGACTCAAGTGGGCGCATTGCGCGCTTTGTATGATGCTGGCAAACACGTTCCTGAAGATTGCTCACTCGTGGCACTGGGAGCAACCCGCGCCAGCCACTGGATTTTGCCGCGACTCACTACGGTTGAGATTCCTCTGGCAGAAATGGGTAGGTTGGGGGCAAACCTCGTGATGGATGCCATTCGTGATGCTCAACAGAGCAGCGGGCAAAGTCGCAAACCTATGCAGCACTTGCTCGAGCCTCAAGTTCAGGTCTACGAAAGCAGTTGCCCTCCTAGACCGTCATCTTGGCTCGTAGGCGCTGCAGCCTCCAGTAATGACTAAAGATAGAAGCTTGGCATCATGCGTAAACGTTTGACTACCTTGCCCCCAAGGGTTACGCCAGTGCAACGGGCCGGCCTGCTTTACTTTTTGTTTTGGGGCAGTGCAGGGGTGTATGCGCCGTTTTTGAGTGTTCATCTGGCGAATCTGGGTGTCTCGAGCCGGGGCATTGGACTGCTTATGGCACTTATTCCGCTCATGACGTTAATAACATCTCCCCTTGCGTCATTTTGGGCAGACCGCAGAGGTCATCACACGCGGCTACTTACTTGGCTACTGATGGCATCTATTCCTAGTTTGCTTCTCCTAATCTGGGCACAAACGTTTGTTGGCTTAGCCATTGGCATCGCGCTGTTTGCAAGTTGCCGCGGTCCCGCTGAGCCCCTTACAGACAATGTTGTGGTCACCATGTCCAAACGCCACGGGTTTCAGTACGGACGCGCCCGTTTGTGGGGATCACTTAGTTTTGCGGTCATTGCTCTGGCTGGAGGCGCGTTGTGGGGAGTTTGGGGCTATGCCAGCATGTTTGCAGTGGCGGCGCTTTTCACCTTACCTATTGCTGCCCTCACCAGCCAGCTACCTCAAGAGACTATTGTGCGGCAAGGTGTGCGGTTAAGCAAGGTCATCCGCGATCCTATTGTCATCACGTTAACGCTCACCTCTATTTTGGTAAGTGGCGCGCTGGACATGCACGAAACCTTTGCCGGCGTATACATGAGCCAACTGGGTGGCAGCGCTCTAGCTGTAGGTGCCATTTGGGCCATTTCTGCGTTTTGCGAACTGCCGACCATGCACTATGCAAGTGCGCTTATGACGCGCTGGTCAGGTCTTACCGCGCTTATGCTGAGTTATGTTTTGCTAGGGCTCACCCACGTGGGCTATGCTCTTTTAGAAACGCCAGCTCAGCTTTTGAGTTTGAGTATTGTTAAAGGCTTGGGCTACGGCCTCTTTTTTATTGCCACCGTTCACACCGTTCACGTGCGCACGCCGCCAGAGTGGTCAGCAACAGCACTCAGCGTAGTGCTAGGCGTGGCAACGTTAGGCATAGCGCGTTTAGTTGGTGCCGGGCTTTCTGGGTTTTTGTATGACTTGTCACCGCAGCTTTTGTACAACATCTGTGCGGGTGTTACGCTCGTTGCCATTGTAATACTGTTGGTATTGAAGCAGGTAACGACACCTCATGCTCCGGTACCAGTGACTGCAGAAGATGGAGCTTGACAGGCTACGCTGCAGCTGATATATTTTACCAGTCGGTCAACTATAAGCTAAGTTACAAACATCGGTCACCAAACATTAGGCTAAGGAAAACCTCACATGGGTCGCACAAGTGATGCTAAACCACGTCTACTCGCCGCTGCTGGCGAGCTTTTTCAAGACAAGGGCTACCACGCGGTGGGTATTCAAGAAATTTGTGATGCGGCGGGCGTCAATAAAGGCAGTTTTTACTATTTTTTTCCGTCCAAGCGTGACTTGGTGCTGGCAGCTATAGATGCACAAGTGGAGATATATCAGCAAGAGCTTATGCAGCCTGCGTTTAGTAGTGACGTACCCGTTGCTGAGCAATTTCGACAGTTTTTTCATTTGATGTACTTAGCGCGGCGCAACTTAGCATCTTGCACAGGCTGTTTTTTCGGCAATTTGACGCTCGAGCTAAGCACCCATGACGAGCTTGTTCGGGGCAAACTACAAAGCATTTTTGAAGGTTGGACCCTTGGCTTTGAGCGCGTCTTACAAGCGGCTGTAGAAGCAGGAGCATTACCCAAACTTGACACAAGGCGCACAGCACAAGCCCTCGTCGCGTTGTTTGAAGGCTCCGCCTTACTTGCCAAAGCTTACAACGATGTCTCGATACTCGACGATCTATCGCAAGTAGCCGTGAATTTAGTGAACCAAACAAGTTCAACGATATAGTTTGACTGACACAAACCCGTCCTCAGAGGAGGTTTATTTTTTTATCTGATTTAATAGACGACTGGTCAACTATGTCCTAACGACTTTTAATCTCAGTCCGTAATGTTCGTATCCCATGTCTTCTGTATTGATGCTATCACCCCATTTCCTACGCCCTTTTTATAAGTATCAATCAAGCCCAACACGGTTTTGAAAGGAGTAACACCAGATGAACCTCAAAGGAAAAACGGCGGTTGTGACCGGAGCTAGTCGCGGCTTTGGGCGCGGTATTGCCACTCAGTTAGCGGCTGAGGGGGTGAAGACAGTTGCACTTGCCCGCAGTCGCGAGGCTTTGCTCGAGCTAGAACGCGAGGTCACAAACGTCCACACTGCTGTAGCTGATACAACTGATGGCGCGGCTGCCTCACGTCTTATGCAAGACCATCAGCCAGATATTTTGGTGCTCAATGCTGGTGCGCTGCCGACCTTTCACCCACTACACCTGCAAACATGGGACACCTTTAACGAAAACTGGCAGGTGGATGTTAAGGGTACGTTTATCTGGTTACGGGAAGCGCTACTGACGCCACTCAATCCCGGTGGGGTGATTGTGGTGATCTCGAGTGGGGCTGCGCTACACGGCTCACCCCTATCCGGCAGTTATGCCAGTGCCAAAGCTGCCCAGATGATGCTTGCCAACTATGCGCGGGTGACAGCACAGGAATTAGGGCTCAACCTGCGCGTTCACAGCCTCATCCCCAATGCACCTACGCCTTTAACCGAGTTAGGCGAGCGGGCCATTCGCACCTTTGCAGCCCATCAAAATGTCAGTGTTGAAGCGATGACCGCCAAGTTTAGTCCACCCCTGTCCCCAGAGCGCGTGGCAGAAGGCGTTATTCACTTACTCACCAATCCTGAGTACGAAGAAGTTACAGATGCCACCATTACAGCTCAAGACTTTGCCCCTTTACACCCAGCGCAAGTTACCGCCTAATTTGTGAGGAGGTTTGTGATGAAATATCTCTGTCCTAAAACCCAGCCTATGCTTTGGAGCATCCTGTTGTTACACATCGTCGTTGTGGCTTGGATTTATCTTTGGCTCTTAGCACCTGTTGCTTACGCACAAGTAGCACGCCTCGACGCCCCTCCGTTTGCGCAACCAGGTCCGTTTGCAGTCTCTGCTCGAGACTTTGTGATTGAGGCTGGTGACGCTACACCTAACGCTGAGCCCCTACCCGTAACCGTCTGGTTTCCTGCGGAAGCGCCCAGCGACGCTAGCGAAGTCATCACCTACGCGCTGGATGCAGGCCCGTTTGTTGGCAGCTTGCCCACCCCCAGCCCCACAGGTGTCTACGCTGACCTAGCCCCAACCGCTACTGGCGCACCTTACCCGATGGTGGTCTTTGCCCACGGCAACCCTGGCTCGCGTCACTTACAGCTTTTTTTGCCTGAGCACCTTGCTTCCTATGGCTTTGTGGTGATTGCCGCTGACCATCCTGGCACCAGTTTTGTTAACTTCGTGAGCGCCAATATAGATCCTAGTTATGAGCAAGCTTACATGGACGCTCGCCCCTTGGTGATGGCCCAGCGCCCCCGCGATATGTTGCGTGAGCTAGCTTTTTTAGAGAGTTTAAACGGGGCTGGGGCGTTGCTCGAGGACCTCATCAACCCTGAACAAATTGCCATCACTGGCTTTTCAGCAGGTGGTGCGGCGGCACTTGGCGCAGCTGGTGCGCGCATAAGTTTTAGTGAGTTAGCTGCATGGTGCGAACAAGAATTACCTGCACCTCACGCCGCAACCGTGTGCGATTTTCAGCTAGCCGAACCGGAATACGCGAGCATCTTCGGTTTGGAGAGGCTCCCTGCCAACCTCTACCCTGCTGTCACCGACCCTCGAGTAGACGCCCTTGTGACCCTAGGTGCAGGCACGGCCATTCCCCTTTACGGTACTTCTGGGCTAGCTGAACTTACCGTGCCCAGCCTGCTCATTTACGGCACAGCGGACAGCGTGGTGAACCACGACCACAACACCGTGCGCGCGTTTGAACACATTGGCAGTCGTCAGAAAGCTCTGGTCGCCCTCGAGAACGCGGATCACTTTGTATTTACCAACGCCTGTAGTGAGGCTTGGTTAGCAGCATCGTTCCCGTTTGAGTTGTGTTCCGATTCCGTTTGGGACATGGCCCGTGCCCAAGACATCATCAAACACATGACAACTGCGTTTTTGCTGGATGTTTTTGCTGCAGATAATAACGCTAAAGCTGCACTCGAGCCACCCAACGTCAATTTCACTGGTGTCACATACACCTCAGTTGGGTATTAAAACCACATCAGACACTTTAATTCTCGAGACTCAACCATATCGTCAGTACGTTTTAAAATTTCTCGTCCTCACCCATTAACTAAGCTTGTACCAAGCTACCTCAATAACCCCACTGAGATTTAATCTGACGACGTTAAATCTGACGCTCAATCTCACATTGCTAACAGCATTATCTATGGCTGCACTATAACTTCATCACTTTTATAACTTCATCGCTAGTGACTTGACTACATCACCATCAATACCTTTGAAATAACACTTAAGGAGATCATCATGGCTGTAACCCCACCTTCCCAAGCTCAACACGGCATCACCGCAGGCAGTA
>JBCCOX010000060.1:0-13480 GCA_039025155.1 Deinococcota bacterium
TAGCTACGGCTATGCCGTTTACCTTGACCACGCTGATGGTACCCAAACACGCTACGCCCACATGAGCCGGATTTTAGTTGCAGCTGGCACACGTGTTCGGCAAGGTGACCGTATTGGGCTAGTTGGTAGTACAGGCTTATCCACAGGACCACACTTACACTTTGAATTGCGTTTTGCCGGGCGAGCAGTTAATCCAGCGCTGTACTTGCGCTAGCTGAGGCAGCAATTTGAGATCAGGATGACAAGCGCATCCTAGACACAACGAAAAATCGTCAAAATCAAATTGTGCTGATAGATTTTCGTGTCAGACGTTTTTACGATGAGTTCATCTCGAATTGCTGTAGCTGAGGTAGGTAGGCACATTGACAAAACTATGTCATCTATTCATCTGGCGTAGCGAAGATATGCCACGTATCCGCACTCACACCGGGTGTTAGCTCATCAAGTTTGGCTTGAAACATGTCAGCAATGTGTTGGCGTTTTGGTTTATCCATGTTGTACATAGCGCCGTAGTTATGGATGATTAGCACTCTATAGGCAAGCAGGTAAAGGCCATGTGAAAGCGTTGGTGCAGCATATTGCAGCCGCTCTCCACAATTAGCATCAATGCCATACACATAAAGCGGGCATGACTCAGCAGCTATATCAACCACCAGTACACCCACTTCCGAATCTTCACCGATAACTGTAATGCTCTCGAGAGTAGAATCATTAACTGCTAGCCAGTAAGCGTGTTGCCAACTATCTGAGCCAACTTCATCATAAGAAATAAGTTGCATGAACTTATAAGCTTCAGGAATATATAGCATCTTTGCAGGACAGTAAGACCGAAGGTAGGTTTCAAATTCTCGAGGTAATGTTTTACCAACAGCACCTGAAACACGTTGAACAGCATCTTCACCACCGCCTACAAAGCCAATGTCATCCTTGCTGAGGTTAGCTGCTGGAACAACAGTGTAATATTTGAAGTTCCCTTCGTAGAGAACATCATAAATCTCATCCCAAAAATCGTCCAGCGTACGCAGGTTCATCATTATCTGCTACCTTAATTTTTAGTTAGCGTTAGAAAACTAAAAAGCCTCAGTAAAAACTGAGGCTCAGTATCAATACATCGACATGCGTGTTGAGCATGCAATACGTGAATTTACAGCATCAACTAAGAAGATGCAGTCGGACGGCTGTCACCTTCTTGAACTGGGCGGGAGGCTGGTAACTCACTGCGTCCATCAGCACTTTCTTGACGGCGCTCGAGCAAGTCTTTGTCAGCAATTTTGGTTTCACGAATCATCCGCAGGCCTGTACCTGCTGGAATGAGCCGCCCTAAAATCACGTTTTCTTTGAGCCCAACGAGGTCGTCGGCTTTACCACTTACGGCTGCTTCGGTGAGCACGTGGGTGGTGTGCTGGAAGCTGGCTGCAGAGAGCCACGACTTAGTGGACAGGCTGGCTTTGGTGATTCCCAAAAGCACAGGTTTCCACTCAGCGGGGCGCTTGCCATCTGCCAGTAAGGCTTCGTTGGCGTCTTGCACGTCAAACTTTTCAACAACTTGACCTTCTAAAAAGTCAGAGTCGCCAGAGCCAAGAATTTCAACGTATTTGAGCATTTGCCGAACAATCACTTCAATGTGTTTGTCGTGAACATTTACCCCTTGAGAACGGTACACCTCTTGAATTTGATGCACAAGATAATGCTGCACGTCTTCAGGACCGCGTGACTCGAGCAAATCGTGTGGGTTAATTGACCCACGGGTGAGTTGTCGCCCAGCTTCTACCTTGTCACCATCGCGCACAAGGAGGCGCTTGTCGCGGTCAAGCTTATAGGTTTTACTGAGGTCACCAACTTCACTGGTTACAGTGAGGCGGTAGCGCTCGTCGTCGTCTTCAATTGACACAACACCGTCTAGGTCAGCAATCACTGCTTTAAATTTAGGTTTACGGGCCTCAACCAACTCGATCACTCGAGGTAAACCTTGGGTGATGTCCCCTGCACCTGCAACCCCACCGGTGTGGAAGGTACGCATAGTGAGCTGAGTACCCGGTTCGCCGATAGATTCTGCAGCAATCGTGCCCACAGATTCACCCATAGACACAAGGCGCATCATCGACATGTCCATGCCGTAACACTTACGGCACACACCGACTCGGGTTTGACAGGTCATGGGGCTGCGCACGGGTACATCACGCACCTCTGGGAAGTCCGATAAACGCGCATAGATAGCTTTGAGGATGTCATTGGTGAGGATAATGCCTTCATCGTAAACGTCGCCACCAAGTTCAAAGTCATCTGCCAGCACGCGCCCGTACAAACTCATGTGCAATTGGCTTTGCGGGCGAGGACGGCCGTTTTCATCATAGATAGGCACTTCAACGTAGTCAGCAGTGCCACAGTCTTCTTCACGCACCACAATTTCGTGGGCAACATCCACCAGTTTACGGGTTAAGTAGCCAGAATCTGCAGTACGAAGGGCGGTATCTGCCCCACCTTTACGCGCGCCGTGGGTCGAGATAAAGTACTCAAGCACCGTAAGCCCTTCACGGAAGTTGGCGCGAATAGGCAGTTCGATAGTCTCACCAGAAGGTTTGGCCATAAGCCCGCGCATGCCGGCAAGTTGGCGCACCTGCTGCGGATTACCCCGCGCACCTGACTGGGCCATAATAAACAGTGGGTTAAAGGTTTTGTTGTCTTTAAAGTTATCAAACACAGCTTGCTTGACATCGTCGGTGGTTTCGTTCCACAAGTTCACCACTTGCAACTTGCGCTCTGCTTCGGTCACAAAGCCGCGCTCAGCAGCTTTGCTAATTTTAGAGAGCTTGGTCTCAGCCTCAGCAAGTAGCTCTTGTTTTTTCTCGGGAATGACTACGTCATCTATGCCAATGGTAATGCCCGACACGGTAGATAGCTCAAAGCCAGCATCTTTTAGGGCGTCTAGCAGTTTAGCCGTGCGGTCAACACCTAGGTGTTTAAAGGCGTCAATGACAAGGTCACGCAGCGCACCTTTTTCGTAGGCAGTATCATAACGAATCATCGAAGGTGGCAAGACAGTTTCATCATCTTCTAGTGTTTCTTTGACCAAACGCGCAAAGTACATGCGCCCCGGACTTGTTTCTACAAAGGCATCATCAATGACCACCGTAACGACATCTTGCATGTCAATTTCACCGCGTTCAACGGCAAGTAAGGCTTCATCTACATTACTAAAACGGTACTTGATGCGCCCAGCGCTGGTCTCCTGACCTGCCACCTTAATTTCTGAGTTGAGGTCAATTTTGCCGTCAGCAAGGGCCTTGAGTGCGTTTTGTTTGGTTTTAAACGACATGCCGATGCCTTTGTGACCTTTGTGAACTTGGGTGAGCACATACAAGCCCAAGATGATGTCCCGACTAGCACCTACGTTGGGCGCGCCGTGCGCAGGTGACAGCAGGTTGTGGGATGCTAGCATCTGCAAACGTGTTTCTGCTTGGGCGTAAACAGAAAGCGGTACGTGAATGGCCATTTGGTCACCGTCAAAGTCAGCGTTAAACGCTTCACAGACAAGCGGGTGAAGTTGAATGGCTTGACCTTCTACCAGAACAGGCTCAAACGCTTGAATGCCAAGACGGTGTAGGGTGGGGGCGCGGTTAAGCAGCACCACACGGTCTTGAATCACTTCTTCAAGCGCGTCCCAAATTTCGTCTTTGGTATCGCGGTAGCGCTCGAGCAACTTGCGGGCGCTCTTAATGTTGGAGGCAATGCCGCGCTCTTCTAAGACTTTGAAAAGGAAGGGCTTAAAGAGCTCGAGCGCCATGCGTTTAGGCACGCCGCACTGGTGCAACTTAAGCTGCGGCCCCACCACAATCACCGAACGCCCGGAGTAATCTACCCGTTTACCCAGCAAATTTTGCCGGAAGCGCCCTTGTTTGCCGCCCAGTAAATCGGTGAGTGAACGCAGCGGGCGGTCACTTCCAGGGTTCACCACAGCAGCACCACGGCGGCCGTTGTCAATGAGCGCGTCAACAGATTCTTGTAGCATGCGTTTTTCATTGCGCACAATCATTTCGGGTGCGCCTTGTTGCATGAGCTTTTTGAGGCGGTTGTTGCGGTTAATAAGGCGGCGGTAAAGGTCATTTAGGTCAGAGGTCGCAAAGCGTCCACCTTCAACTTGCACCATAGGGCGAAGTGCCGGCGGCATAATTGGCACAACGTCTAAGATCATCCAACTAGGGTCGTTGCCTGAGGCAATAAAGTTGCGCACGACTTCCAAACGCTTTCTAGCTTTGGCACGTTTGTGTCTCGAGGGTGCGTCCATCTCTTCAACGAGCTCAGCTTCAAGTTTTTGCAAATCAAGCTTTTGCAAAAGTTCACGAACCGCTTCAGCACCCATTTTGGCTTCAAAGTCGTAGGACTCAATAATACGCACTTGTCTGCGCACTAAGTCAATCTCAATGCGGCCAGAAATATCTGCTTTGAGGCGGCCTTCGTCAGCTAGTTCGTCACCCGGAATGACCCGGTCGCCGTTCACAACAATAGGCTCATCTTCGTATTCATACACTTTGGCTTTAGAAACAATAATGCTAGCGGGTTTGGCAATGTGCATCGTGCCGTCTGCCTCAGCAAAAATTTCTTGAGCAGCGTCAATAGCACCAACAACTTTGTCGCCTTCACTGACTTCAGCACCATCACTTACCAGCACGTGCATAGTTGGGTTGATATCGTGCTCTTCACGTCTGTCCCACGCAACCTGCAAGGTTAACTCGGTGCTAGGCCCGCGCTTGCGGCTCTGAACCGAGCTGATACGCGCCGCTTTGGGCACGCTTAAGCTGGCACCTTCACTTGCTTTCGCAAGTTCTGCACCCGCTTCTACAAATTCACCCGGACCGGTTACAAGTTCCATACCGGCTGGAATAAAATAGCTAGCTACAATCTCTTCTTCATCTGGGTCGCGCAAGTTGAGGATGCCACCGTCGTCACCAATTGGCAAAAGCTCAACCATACCCTCAGCACTTGCTGTAAGTGACAGGGCTGTCGTGGCATCTGCCAGGGGTTGTCCACCTTGATAATTCTCTTCTTCAATCCAGCCTTTGGTAGGAACAGTCAGCGCCACCTCGCGAGACTCTTGGTAATCAAAAATCACTTTGCGGGGAAAGCGGTATTGGGCAAGCCCGGCAAGTTTAGCTTTGACACCTTTAGCCAGTTGCTGCCCTTGCTCAACGTAGTCGCCGTCTTTGACAACGGCATCTTCACCATTAGACACAGAATAGGTTTCTTGACGCCCGTTGCGCAGTTGGCGGTACTCTTCGTCGGTAAGCAGGTCACCAATACCCAGCGCGCGTCCGTCTTTCATGGCGTTTAGTGGGTCAGTCACAATGTATTTGGCAAAGTAAAGCACTTGCTCGAGCTGATTGGTTGATAAATTAAGTAGCGCGCCAATTTTACTCGGAATGTCTTTGACATACCAAATGTGCGTCACTGGCGTGGCCAGTTCAATATGCCCCATGCGGTAGCGGCGCACGGTTGACTTGGTCACCTCAACGCCGCAGCGCTCACAGATTTTCCCTGCAAAGCGTTGCCCACGGTACTTGCCACAGGCGCACTCGTAATCTTTTTCAGGTCCAAAGATACGCTCGTCAAAGAGCCCGTCGCGTTCAGGTTTTAAGGTGCGGTAGTTGATGGTTTCTGGCTTGGTGACCTCACCATAACTCCAACTACGAATCGTATCAGGGCTCGCAATTTGGATTCTTACTTTACTAAAATCTCTCATTCACAGCCTTCCTGCGCGCTAGCGGCGTCCTGATTCATCAAAAATAGTTACGGGTTTATCCACTTCATCGAGCAGTTGCACGTCTAAACCCAGCGAGTGAAGCTCTTTGACCAAAACCTTAAAAGATTCAGGGATGGTGGGCTCTAACACGTCGTCCCCTTTGACAATGGCTTCATAGGCAGCATTGCGCCCATCTAGGTCATCTGACTTAATGGTAAGCATCTCTTGTAAGGTATATGCCGCACCATGCGCTTGCAGCGCCCAACACTCCATCTCACCTAACCGTTGCCCGCCAAATTGCGCTTTACCCCCAAGTGGCTGCTGGGTAATAAGCGAGTAGGGACCGGTTGAGCGGGCGTGCATTTTGTCTTCTACCATGTGGTAGAGCTTCATCACGTACATCACACCAACCACAATCGGCTGGTCAATGGCTTCACCTGTACGTCCGTCGTAGAGCACACTTTTACCAGCTCTTGCCAGTTGCCGTCTGGCTTCGTCTACAGGTAATTCGGGGTCGATGGTACCAACTTTACAGGCGCGCCTCACCACGTCTGCTTCACGTTGGTCAATGTTGTAGTTGGCAGCGGTGTCTGCCTCGAGCTCATTGCTAAAGGCATCTTCAAGCAGGTCTTTAATCTGCTCTTCTTTGGCACCATCAAACACTGGGGTTACATACGACACCCCGTGACGGTAAGCTGCAAAGCCTAGGTGCGTTTCCAAAATTTGCCCCAAGTTCATCCGAGATGGAACCCCCAAGGGATTAAAGACCAAATCAACTGGCGTGCCATCCGACAAGTGTGGCATGTCTTCAGGCGGTAAAATTTTAGCGACAACACCTTTATTACCGTGGCGGTTAGCCAGCTTATCACCTTCAATAAGGCGGCGTTTTTGAGCAATGTAGACCCGCACCATCTCTTGCACACCCGGGCGCAGTTCAACACCGGGATCCCCACGCTTAAAGCGTACGGTACGCAAGATAATACCGCTGTCACCGGGTGGAACCCGCAGCGAGGTATCTTTAACCTCACGGGCTTTTTCACCAAAGATGGACCGCAGGAGGCGCTCTTCTGGAGTCGGATCTTTTTCACCTTTAAAGCTGGTATGCCCTACCAAAATATCACCTTGTTTAACTTCAGCACCAATGCGTACCACGCCGTCTTCATCAAGGTCGCGCAAGGCAGCTTCAGAGAGACCGGGGATGTCTCTGGTAATCTTTTCAGGACCAAGTTTGGTGTCTCTGGCTTCTTTTTCGTATTTTTCAATGTGGACGCTTGTGTAGTTATCGCCACGCACTAAGTTTTCGGAAATGACAATAGCATCTTCAAAATTGTAGCCATCAAACGGCATAATAGCGATAAGTACGTTTTGACCCAAGGCCAAA
Source organism: Deinococcota bacterium (assembly GCA_039025155.1). Taxonomy (GTDB): domain Bacteria; phylum Deinococcota; class Deinococci; order Deinococcales; family Trueperaceae; genus JBCCBI01. Next base: position 7,119 of record JBCCOX010000060.1, read on the forward strand.
CGCCCTTCTTCTGAAGCTGGTCCGTCAGCAATAACTTGCCCAAGTTCCACCTGCTCACCAACTTCAACCAAAGGTCGCTGATCTAAATTACTGTTTTGGTTAGACCGTTGAAAGCGGGTGAGAACGTGTTCGTGTTCGTTGTCGTCAGCGTCAGTAACCACAATGCGCCGCGCATCTACATAACTGATGCTGCCACTTGCTTCAGCCACTGCTACTGTCCCTGAATCCCTCGAGACCCGTTCTTCAACGCCGGTTGCTACAAAAGGCGCGCGCGTCTTAATAAGCGGTACAGCTTGCGACTGCATATTAGACCCCATAAGCGCACGGTTCGCGTCATCGTGCTCCAAAAAAGGAATAAGCGAGGTTGGCACTGAAATAATTTGTTTGGGCGACACGTCCATAAAGTCAACATTTTCAGGGCGTGCTAGCTCAGGATCACCAAGTTTACGGGCAACCACCCGCTCATTTTTAAAGCGGCCTGCTTCGTCAAGCGGTGCGTTAGCTTGGGCAATAATGTATTTGTCTTCTTCATGAGCTGTCATGTAAACCACGTTGTCGGTTACTTGACCTTCTTCAACACGGCGGTAAGGTGCTTCAATAAATCCAAGCTTGTTAATGCGCGCATAACTCGACAGCGAGGTGATAAGGCCGATGTTGGCACCTTCAGGCGTTTCAATAGGGCAAATGCGCCCATAGTGGGTACGGTGAACGTCACGTACATCAAATCCAGCCCGCTCTCTGGTTAACCCACCTGGGCCCAAAGCTGAAATACGCCGTTTGTGACGCAACTCTGACAGAGGGTTAACTTGATCTTTAAACTGGCTGAGCTGACTGCGTCCAAAAAACTCACGCAAGGCAGCCACAATAGGGCGGTTATTGACCAACTTTTGAGGCGTGGCAGCATCTGGGTTACCCAGTAACATGCGCTCGCGCACACCCCGGGCCATACGACCTAAGCCCACCCGGATTTGGTCAGCGACCAACTCACCCACGGTGCGAATGCGGCGGTTACCAAGGTGGTCAATATCGTCTTCAGCGTAGCCTTCTTGACCTGCTTGCAACTGAATAAGGTACTGCATAGTTGGAACGAGACCGTACTCAATAAAATTACCGTCTTCAAAACCAAGTAAGGTGCCACCCTCATAGTCAAGCCCTAGCTTAGTATTCATTTTGTAGCGGCCAGCATCACCTAAATCGTAACGACGTGGGTCAGCTAGCAAACTGTGTAAATAGCCAATAGCTTTATCCACTTTGGGGGGGTCACCCGGGCGCAGCACGGTAAAAAGCCGTAATAGCGCCTCTTCCATAGACCCACCAGACACCGGGTCTTCCTCGAGCGTCGGCGTAATCATGTCTTCGTAACCAGTAAACAGTGCCCTGATAGCTTCGTCGTTTAACCCTAGTACGCGCAGCATGAGTGTAAACGGGAATTTTTTCTTGTTGACTTTCATAAACAGCACATCGCTGTTATCAAACTCGAGCTCAATCCACGGGCCGCGTTTGGGCATAGGGATAATACTTGCCATATAAGATTTGTTGAACCCGCGTGGCATACTGGTAAAGTAGACCCCGGGTGAGCGGTGAATTTGTGAGACAATGACACGATCTGCACCGTTAATGACAAATGAACCGTCTTCGGTCATCAGCGGCAAATCCCCTAAAAACACTTGGTCTTCTTTAATAAGCCCTGTATCTTTATGCACAAGCTGCAATTTAGCAAATAATGACGAATAATAAGTTAAATCTTTTTCGCGGCACTCTTCAGGGGTATATTCAGGCTCCTCTAAGTTATATTCTAAAAAATCGAGCACTAAGCCTGTTTGGCGTCCACGTTCAGTTTCATCAACAGGAAAAACTTCTTTAAACGCAGCTTGTAAGCCGATGTTGTTGCGCTCAGCAATAGCTGCGCCGCGCTGCAAAAAAGTCTCATAGGACTTTGTTTGAATATTGGTTAGATCAGGAAGTTCAATGACCTCTTTAATCGTCCCAAATTTAACAATGTCGCGCATGCATACCCCTTTCATAACCTGCTTCACTATCTATATTAAAGTTTCTATGGAGTTTTAAAAATGTAAGTATTATAGCTTTGGCTACGCAACTCCAAGATCGAATATTACGTTCGGCAATGCCTTTGTTGAGCTTTTGGTCATTTATCACATCAGCACAAATAACCCTCCCAGTACACATAACCGCTTAACAATCAGTGTACTGACAAGGTCAAATTTTAGGTTTAAATACAAGTTGTAATTTGCGCGATACTATTTTCCTCGCATAAGAATGGTAATCACAAATATTACCGTTTACTTGATAGCGATGTGTCCATATTGATTTAGTTGTACTAGTGCCAACTAGCTCCATTGATGCGTCTTTTTTACACCGCAGGTCATCCTACATATCAACAACCCATCAATCAACAGCATCACAACTTCACACCTCTGGTTTAGCACATCATAATGTGCTAATATAACTTTACTTTATACGTACCTAGACTTAGACGCTAGTAAGCAATGGCGCTAGTAGGTTATAGATTGTTAATAATATTTGCTAGTCAAATGCGCTGACCCGTACTCACCACTAGCATTAGACTGCTATCCTCCATGATATTGATTAAAAAACATTACTAGGCTCAGCTTTAAAGCTTAAGAGAGTATTTAAGTAGAGCCACTAAGAGTTCTTGTCACACTTATGCCACTTAATCTGCTGATAATGGCTACATGACCCAAGATTAGGTGAGATCCGCAGTGCAGTTAACTCCGCATCAAAAGCCACCAGTATATTTTGAATTGTAGGGCTTATCACACATAGCCTATCCACCATACAATGGCTTTTAGTGCGCCGAGACTCAAATTAGCATTCTACTGTACAACACCAAAAAAGAGAGCAAGGCAGATAACACCTTGCTCTTGCATCCAGCGGTGCTGCACCTGTTAGCTTACTTCGACGGTTGCACCTGCGGCTTCAAGTTTGCCTTTAATTTCGTCAGCTTCTTCTTTGCTAACGTCTTCTTTAACGTTGCCGCCTTCTTCAACAAGTGCTTTGGCCTCTTTAAGTCCCAAGCTGGTGATCGCGCGCACTTCTTTGATGACTTGTAGTTTCTTGTCACCGGGGCTCTTGATCGTCACTGTAAATTCAGTTTTTTCTTCAGCAGCGGCCGCTTCAGGAGCAGCGCCACCAGCCATAGGCATACCGCCCATAGGCATTGCCATAGCAGCTTCAACGCCCCACTTTTCTTTGAGGGCTTCGACTAAGTCAACAAGTTCAAGAACCGTTAACCCACTGAGTTGTTCAATCATTGCGTCTTTATCAAATGCCATTATTCGGCCTCCTTGAGTTTTTCAGAATAGTTATTGAGAACGGACACCAAGTTACGTGGCGCACCTTCTAGGCTGCCAACAAGTTGTGTGAGCGGTGCTCGCAATACGCCCAAGAGTTCAGCCAAAAGCTGCTCTCTCGAGGGAAGTTTAGCAATGTTGCTAAGCTGATCACCAGCGATGACCTTGCCTTGGAGCATCCCACCTTTAGCTATAGGGAGGTCTTTGGCGTGGTCTTTGGCATAATCGGTCAACACTTTAGCGGGTTCAACGGGATCGTCACCCACTAACACGAGTGCCGTTGGACCGTTTAGCACTTCACTTAGGCTGTCAATATTATCTTCTTTGAGAATAACGTTGATCAGTGTATTTTTAGCAACCAACACGCGCCCACCAGCGGCTCGAACTTGCTTGCGTAATGCTGCAAATTCACCTGCTGATAATCCTTGGTAATCCACCAGAAAAAACGTTTTGCTGTCGCCTGCGAGTAAATCGCGCAGTTCAGCTAAAGACGTTTCATTTCTAGGATTTGCCATTGTGAGCCTTTCATGTAAGCTCGAGCTTACGTCTAGTAGAGGTCACTAGCTCTTAACAGCTAGCCCCTCACGTTCATAACCGCGAAGCGTAGCTTTACGCCTCGGCAGGATCTTTAAACTTGGCGAAGTCCCTGCTGTCTCTGACGCCAACAAAGGTGCTTGTAGTTATAAGCTACGCACCGGGATGCTGAATTTAGGTGATGATTTCCAATAGGCAATAAGCTTATTTACCACCTCATCAAGCGGCAACTTGAATACCTGGACCCATTGTCGAGGTAATGTAAACACTACGAATAAAAATGCCCTTAGATGAAGTTGGTTTTGCGTTTTCAACCGCAGAACGGAGTGCTGATAAATTGTCAGCAAGTTGTCCGGCTGCAAAGCTAGCTTTACCAATAGGTGCATGTAACACACCTGTTTTGTCGTTGCGAAACTCAATTTGACCAGCCTTGAGCGCGCTCACCATGTCTGCAATGTTGGGCCCCACAGTGCCTGATTTTGGGTTCGGTAAAAGCCCTCTAGGCCCAAGTATGCGGCCTAACTTGCTACCTACGAGTGCCATCATGTCTGGGGTAGCAACCACGGTGTCAAAGTCAAACCAGCCTTCTAGAATTTTGCCCACCATGTCTTCACCACCAACAAAGTCGGCACCTGCGTCTTGAGCTGCTTGAACGTTATCACCTTGCGTAATAGCTAGCACTCGTACAGTGCGCCCTGTACCATGTGGCAAGGCTACTGTACCGCGCACAGTTTGGTCAGATTTACGTGGATCAATGCCTAACCGAAAATGCGCTTCAACGGTTTCATCAAATTTAGCCGTAGCAAGTTCTTTAACTAGTGTTGTGGCTTCTTCAGGTGAGTAGACTTTACGCGCTTCAATTTTTTCAAGTAGCGCACGGTAACGCTTACCATGTTTAGGCATCTGCAGGCACCCCCTCAACAGTAATGCCCATTGAACGTGCTGAACCCGCAATAATCTTGGCTGCTGCTACTTCATCATTTGCATTGAGATCAGGCATTTTAGTTTTACCAATTTCAATACACTGATTCCAACTAAGGTTAGCCACTTTTTTACTGTGCGGTTCAGGAGAGCCCTTATTCACACCTGCAGCTTTCAAAATAAGATAGCTTGCGGGCGGTGTACGGGTAATAAACGTAAACGAGCGGTCAGCATAAATGGTGATTTCAACTGGTACAATTGCACCCCTTTGAGACTCGGTAGCCGCGTTGTACTCTTTGACAAATCCCATGATATTTGCACCGTATTGACCGAGGGCAGGACCCACCGGTGGTGCTGGCGTTGCCCCACCAGCGGGCAACTGCAACTTGACGATACCTGCAACTTTTTTTGCCATGATCCTCCTCTAGGCTCCCCCAACGTGTTATGGCTTACGTGGGGTGATCGCCTTAGTTCAAACAATTCTAGTTAATTTTTAACGACTTGCGAAAAATCTAATTCAACCGGTGTCTCACGCCCAAAAATAGACACGAGTACTTTGAGTTTGCCGCGTTCTGGGTTGACTTCAGATACAACGCCTGTAAAATCTGCAAAGGGTCCAGCTGTAACTTGCACCATGTCGCTAACAGCAAAACTGACTTTGACCTTGGGTTTTTCTTTAGTTTGGGTAATTCCCATGGTACTTAACATGCGCAGTTCTTCTTCTCGAGACAGGGGCACAGCATGTGTTGCTGTACCTACAAAGCCTGTCACTCCGGGTGTATTGCGAACCACTTCCCAAGCTTCATTGGGTTCATCTAGGTTATCCCCTAAGTCCATCTGAGCAAAGACATACCCGGGAAATAAGCGCTTTTTGACAACCTCTTTTTGACCGCCTGCGTATTCTACAGACTCTTCGGTAGGCACAACCACCTGATAGATGTGGTCAGCCATGCCTAGTGAGCGCGCCCGCTGCAACAAATTTTCACGCACTTTTTCTTCGTGCCCCACGTAGGTGTGAACGGCGTACCACTCGATACTCATGACACTAACTCCTAGCTTACAACTTAACTAATCACCAACCGACTTGAAGGCTTAGGTCAAAAACCCGATAATTGCACCTAGGGTAGAGTCAGCAACAAGAAGAAAAAACGAAGTTAACAACACAAAAACAAGCGTTGCTTGCGTTGCCTGCCATACTTCTGCTCGAGACGGCCAGGTCACCCGGCTCAACTCTGCTCTTGAATTTCTTAGGTATTTAATAAGTCCATCAAACATGTTATCTAACCTATCTTTGGTGTTTGCCCTAGCTTAATTGGTCCGCACAGGTAATCAACTGACCTTGGGGCCGCTTTAATGATCCAGAATAAGGCGTGATAGCACAATAGTGCGCTATCACAGCCATTACAACTACGTTTAAATAGCTTGCTTAAGTTTTACTTCGTAACCGCAGTCACAACACCAGCACCAACAGTGCGACCGCCTTCACGAATAGCAAAACGTAAGCCTTCTTCCATAGCAATGGGTTTGATCAGTTCCACATCAAGCTCCACATTGTCACCCGGCATGACCATCTCA
>JBCCOX010000061.1:0-13324 GCA_039025155.1 Deinococcota bacterium
ATCCTGACTTACCTTCGGTGTTTTTACCGTAACGCCCCAAATTGGCACAAAGACAGCAGCTTTACGAACAAGCGTGACATCGCGGTAGATGCCCGACCCGGTATACCAACGGCTGTCAACATAGCGGCTGTGGTCAACTTGAACAGCAAGGACATTGTCTGGCTCGAGATAATGACTTATATTCACATAAAACGGCGTATAGCCATACGGTTGATACCAAAGTTTGTGACCGTTGAGCCACACAGTCACGTGGTTATAGACACCATCAAAATACAAAAAGATTTGCTCATTATCAGTTTTGTCAAGCTTAAAGTGCTTTCTGTACCAACCAATACCGCCGGGTAAGTAGGCAGTTGCGCCTTCCAAATCTGCACTGTAACTGGCTTCAATACTCCAGTCGTGCGGCAGTCGAAGCTGACGCCAATGACTGTCGTTGAATGTTTTTTGAGCGACTTCGGGTGCATCAGCCTCAGAAATATCAGCTTTGGAAACATCATCTTCAGAAACATCAGTATTGAGGTCATCAGCTTTGAGGTCATTAGCTTTGGGAGCCTCAGCTAACTGAAAACGCCAGTCAAAGTTAAAATCTTCTGTGTCAGGATGAGTGTGTGCCATAGCGGGTTGAGGTATTTATGACCAGTTGACGTACATGGTTTTTTTGCGCAGGTAACTGTCAACGCCGTATTTGCCGTCTTCGCCACCTAGACCGGAGTGTTTCCAGCCAGTATGGAAGCCCTGTAAAAGCTCGCCAACGGAGCGGTTGATGTAGAGTTCACCAAACTCGAGTTCGTCCGTTAAACGCATGATGCGGCGAAAGTTTTGGGTGTAAACATAGGCAGATAACCCGTAATTACTTTGATTGGCGTGCTGCAAGGCATCTTCAAAACTGGTGACGCGCATAACAGGCACAACAGGTCCAAAAATTTCTTGCTGCATGATGAGGTTTTGATTGTTGTGAACCTCGAGCACGGTGGGTGCGTACCAGTGACCTTTGGCGTACGTGCCATCTGTGAGGCGGCCGCCCTCGAGCAAGACCTCTGCGCCAGTGTCCTTAGCTGTTTGCACCATGTCCGCAACCTTGTCAACCTCAACACCACTGACTTTAGGGCCCATATCTGGGTTGGTTAGGGGATCGGCAATCGTCAAGGCTTTGGCTTTGGCAAGAAATTTATCCAAAAATTCATCTGCAATAGCTTCGTGTAAGTACATGCGCTCGTTGCAAGTGCAAATTTGCCCACAATTGGTAAATCGAGCAGTGATGGCGCTTTCCACAGCTTTGTCAAGGTCAGCATCTTCCATGACAATAAAAGGGGCTTTACCACCTAGCTCGAGGCTTAAAATCTTTAGCTCAGACGCGGCTGCTGCAAAAATTTCTTTGCCAGCGCGCACGCTGCCCGTCATAGTGATACGGTCAGCTAGGGGGTGCTCCACTAGGGTTTGCCCCACGTTACGCCCCAAACCAGTGACAACGTTAAACACACCATCGGGTAGGCCAACTTGCTTGGCAAGTTTGGCGATCTCGAGCCCAGAAAGCGGCGTGATTTCGTGACCTTTTAAGACAAAGGTGTTGCCTGTAACTAGCGCTGGCCCTAGTTTGCGCGTAACCAGTGCAGATGGGTAGTTCCACGCCGTAAGCCCCACCACCACGCCATAAGGCACGCGGCGAATCCACACTTCTTCGTCAGGATTATCCGACGGGACAATGTCCCCTTCAATGCGGCGCGCCCACTCAGCAGCGTAACTTAAAAATCCAGCGGTTGCCTCAATTTCGCCCTCAGCTTGGTTTAAGGGTTTGCCTTGTTCAGCCACCACGACTCGAGCCAGCTGATCTTTATGAGCTAGTACAGCTTTGGCGAGTTCTTGCACGTAAGCTGCTCGCTGGGTTGCAGGTAGGGCCGCCCAAGCAGGTTGGGCACGTTTGGCGGCTTCTAAGGCTCGGCTAGCATCTTCCGTTGTGCCCTCAGGAATGGTGGCGATGACGGTTTCGTTGGCAGGGTTGTCGACCTCGAGCCTAGCTGAGGACGTACTCTCAACCCACTTGCCATCAATAAATAAGTTGTACTGTTCCATGTCGTACCCTTTCTGGTTGCTGAGGGGTCGCAAATGAATGTGAAGATAGTTAGACCTGCACGCCAAAATTTGCAGCATCACACTAAAGCTGGGGCATTACCAGCAAAAGTCGCAGTTGATTGTGATGCCAATCTTTGAAACCTGACGAACAACGTGACGCAACTAAGCTAGTGTCCCTCCTTATGAACTTGAGGATGATTTCATCCTGGCAGTGCGTCTGTTGATGTCTTGATGCTGCTTCAAGATGTGGTTATCAGATAATTCAGGATGCTAACTGAGTAATGCTTACCTCTATTGAATATTGCGCGCGAGGGCGTCCAAAGCCTTCTTTTTGTCTTTGGCTTTAATCGCATCTAAAATGGCTTTGTGCTCGTGATAACTTTCCATCAAATCCCCTAGGCGGTCGTAGTGAATGAGCATTCTGAGGACAATGGGATGCCACAAAGTAAACAAGTCTGTGTCGTCGTGACTTTGGATAATTGCTTTGTGAAACGAGAGATCGTGCTCAACAAGGGCAGCTTTATCGCCTTTTTTGCAAGCTTTTTTGATGCTACTTAGGTTTTTCTCCCACGCTTTCAGGTCTTTTTTGGTGATTTTGTCAAAGATGCTGTCGAGTACAAAAAGCTCGATGGTTTTGCGCAGGTCAACTAGTAAGGGGCGCACTGATTCACTCGGTTGGCTGGCAATGCGCACACCCTTGTTGGGTTCAGCAACGACTAAACCTTGTTGGGTGAGTTTACTGAGCACCTCACGGATGGGCCCGCGACTTACCCCAAAGCGTTCTGAAATTTCTTGTTCCCGCAGAGGTTGCCCAGGTGTTAACGAGCCAGACAAAATATCGCGCCGTAGGTGCTCTTCAATTTGCTCGGGGATGGATTTAAAAATGATGTTATCTGCCATGATGTCGGTGTGGTTTACCCCTCTAGTTAAGACTTGTACGGGTCAGCGGCATCCCGCAGGCCGTCGCCAATAAAGTTAAAACAAAGCACGGTGATGACGACAAAAACACCCGGGATCATGAGCCACGGACTTTGAGAGATGCTGCGGATGCTTTGGGCGTCTTGCAATAACACACCCCAACTGACGGCGGGTGGGCGAATGCCAATTTCTAAAAAACTGAGCGCCGTTTCACCCAAAATCATGTTGGGAATCGCTAGCGTTAGGCTCACGATAAGGTAGCTCGAGAACGACGGTAAAAGGTGCTTGATAATAATATCAAAGTCGCCCATGTTAGAAATTTTGGCAGCGGTGACAAAGTCGGCTTCTCGCAGTTCTAACAGTTTGCCGCGCACGGTTCGTGCTAGCGTCGTCCAGCCCACCGTCGCCAGCACGGTAGTGATACCAAAATAAACTTGCAAAGTTGTCCACTGCGGCGGTAGCGCAGCAGCCAGTGCAAACCACAAAGGAATGGTGGGAATCGAAATAATAAACTCGATAATCCGCTGAATAATTAAATCTGTCACCCCGCCAAAATAGCCAGAGATGCCGCCAATAAGTGCACCCAACACAAAACTGACCATCACCCCAATAAAGCCAATTGATAGCGAGATACGTGAGGCATAGAGGTTTCTCGAGAACAAGTCACGTCCAAACTCATCACTGCCAAAGGGCATAAACGTGCCACCCTCAGCCACAGTTATAAAATGCCAGTCGGTTTCAAAAAGTCCCCAGAATTTATATGTGTGGCCTCGAGCAAATAGTTGCAGTGGATAGCGCGTGCTGGTGTCTTCGGTATATGTACGTTGCAAGGTAGCCATGTCAAGTTCTTGTTTGAGGTTGTAAACAAACGGAACCAAGTGAAATCTACCTTCAGCATCTATAAAATGTAAGCGTTGTGGCGGTGCTGACGCTAATCTGGCATGGCGCTGCTGATAGGGGTTGAGTGCAAAAAACCCTGCAAAAATAGCGCCTAGGTACATCAACCCAATGACACTACCCCCAACAATTGCCAGTTTATGCCTACGAAACTTGCGCCAGATGAGCTGCCACTGGGAGGCAATGTAGTAGCTATCATCTTTTACAGTTTGTGGTTTACGGCCTCTGCCCAAACTTTTTTGGATGCTATGAAGCACTGCTGCGCTCCATTCTGATGCGGGGATCAACAAGGACCAGCAAAATATCTGAAATAGTTGTGCCAACCACCGTGAGCACTGTTAAAAACATCAAAATGGATGCCGTCAAAAAGGTATCTTGCGCAATGAGCGCCCGCAGTAACATAGGCCCAGCCGTGGGTAAACCCAGCACAATCGCCGTGATGGCACCGCCCGAAATCAGCGCAGGAAACAACCACGCAAGGTCGCTAATAAGCGGGTTGAGGGCTAAGCGCACTGGGTACTTAAACAGTAACTTGCCTTCGGTAACGCCTTTGGCTCGAGCCGTAATAACATATTGCTTTTGAAGTTCGTCGAGCAAGCTAGCTCTTAACACCCGTATAAGCCCTGCAGTGCCGCCAGTTCCCACAACAATCACAGGAATGGGTAAGTGTTTTAGCATGTCGAGGACTTTACTCAAACTCCAAGGTGCGTCAAGGTATTCAGGTGAAAAAAGACCGCTGAGGTTAACCCCAAAAAACCGAAACGCAAAAAAGAGTAACAGTAGCGCCAACATAAAGTTGGGGACGGCGAGGCCAATAAACCCAATGACTGTAAACACATAATCGCCAAACGAATACTGGTGGGTTGCCGCATAAATACCAATTGGAATGGCTACTGCATAGGTAAACAAAATACTGATTGAGGTAATCACAAAGGTGAGCGCCAACCGCTCCCAAATAAGCTGGTTCACGGGTTGCTGCCACTCATAAGAAAAGCCTAAATCACCCTGCAAAACACCACCAAACCACCGAAAATAACGCCGGTATAGTGGTAAATCGAGGCCGTACTGTTCACGCAAGCTTTCAATTTGTTCTTCTGAAACGTTGTTACCAGACTGCTCGAGGCGGGCAATCAAAGTAGATAAATAATCTCCCGGTGGAAGTTGAATAATCACAAACGTCACAATTGATGTCATCCAGATAAGAAACAGCATATAGATCAGTCGTTGTGTGAGGTACCGAGCCATGTGTTCCTTTCCTCAATTCTCGCAAGATGACCTTGAGAGATTGATATTAGCTTAAAGCTGTTTCATATCAATTCTGATGAAACACGTTATAAAGCATGTCCATCTAAAGTTGCTAATAAACCTCTGCGGGCTTTATGCCGTTCCCATCAAAACCGTTTGCTAGTTTCTACATAAAAGTTTGTCTCGCTTATGCTAGGAACCACGTGAGCTAATTCTTGAACAACAGTTCGGACACTTTTTATAAACCTTGTCGCAGACGCAAATAAGATTTTAGGTGCAGCGTACTAAATCACGTCGGTGACGCAAATCGATTTTTGAGACGCAATACCTGTCCGAAGTATTGTTGAAGGAATTAACCGAAAAGCATATATGCCTATCTTTGTGCTGTCAGCAAGATTGCTGCTATCTGCAAGATGGATATTCTCTAGTTCTTAGACAACCTGACTACATAACAATAAATACACGGGCTATGAGCACACAGCCTATGAATACACGGCCTATAATACACGGCTGCGTAATATTGGCAACTTTACAGCACATACCACTCCTAAATGCAGTGGCACATCACAACAAACACCGTCGCGTCAAAAGCTTACTGAATCACATCTCACGCAAGCTTACTTAACGCTTTGAATCTAGGTCTTGACATCTTGAATCTAGGTCTTGACATCACATCTAAACATCTAGAAGCTTACATGAGGTTTGCTTTTGGTGACTCGAGTGTATAGGTTACTAAGCTCATCATAGGCTGCTTTGCAAAAGTTGTCAACAATCTACACTTGACAAATTACTTTTTTCCTCATACACTCTGAAGCACAGCATACAAACATCACAAGCACTGCAACTTTGGATTCAAAAGGAGGCTAGGGCTGCTCGAGCAGAGGATAACGACTGCCTATCTGTGGTGTCGTCACCATGGGTTTATGGCAGAGGACTATGGACTATGACAGGCAAATTAAGACTATTTGCAGGTATCTAAAAAGCTTTTTACGCTAATTGATTTACTAAGAAAGGACGCCGTAATGTACAATCAACAATCACTAACACGAAAAACGTTCAACGTAGCAGTGGGATGTCTAACGGCCATGCTCGTAAGCTGGGGGTTTACCCAAGCTAATAAGGTCTATCCGCAACAGTACGCAACCCCCGAAAACTACATGGCTGCAGGTGGTGAGGCAATTACAAGTTTTCAACAGTCACCCATGCTAGACGCACAAGTAGCTGCTGGAGAGTTGCCAAGCGTGGCTGAGCGTTTACCCAGTGAGCCCGCCGTTGTTGATCCGCTCAATGGGATTGGGGTCTATGGCGGTGAACTAGCAGGCCCCACCACAGTGCCTTCATGTTGCGGCTGGGACGCCATTCAAGCAAGAATGCAAAAACTTTTTAACATTGACACCGATTTGAGGGGCATCGTCCCTAACGTGGCACGTGGTGTGGATATTTCGGAAGATCAGACAAGCTTCACCATCTACCTACGTGAAGGCCACAAATGGTCAGATGGAACCGAGTTCACAGCAGAAGACTTTAGATTTTTTTACGAAGATGTTCTTTTGAACCCTCAACTCTCGCCAGTGCCAAATGGGCCGTGGATTCAAAATAATGAACCCGCCCAATTTGAAATCATTGACGACAAAACTATCCGCTACACGTTTGCTGAACCAAGTCCTGCGTTTATTGTGTCCATCACAGAAGAATTTGGCAATCGTGGCTACCGACCAGCACACTATTTCAAACAGTTCCACATTGACTACAACGAAGATGCAAATGCCCTTGCGGAAGAACTTGGCTTTACGGATTGGCAAGAGCTGTTTGAGTCAAGAATGCAGCCCTACAACTTCACCTGGAATTTAGGAGCGGAAACCGACCCCGGCTCACCAACCTTAAATTCTTTTGTCTTTGACCGTGAAGACTCGTTTGGGAACAAGTACTATGTGCGCAATCCCTACTTTTTCAAAGTGGATACTGCAGGTAATCAACTGCCTTATACCGACAGCTTGCAGCGCGTTTTAGTCCAAGACCTCGAGGTACAAGATTTCAAAGCCATCTCAGGTGAATACAGTCACTTTGGCTGGGGTTCGCTCCTTAACGTGCCCACCTACCGCGATAACGAAGCTGCGGGTGAGTACCGCACTATTTTTGTCCGCTATGACCGGGGGAATGAGTACACGTTTGTATTTAACTTTACCCACGAAGACCCTGTCTTACGTGAGATTTTCCAAGACATTCGGTTTAGACAAGCCATGTCTTTAGCCATTAACCGCACCGAAATTAATGACCTTATCTACTTTGGCTTAGCAACACCGTCGCAAGCAGCACCCACACCAACCTCAGCTTATTACCAAGATTGGATGACAGACTACTTTGCTGACTATGATGTAGACGAAGCCAACCGACTCTTAGATGACATGGGGTTAACACGTGGGTCAGATGGCTTTAGGCTCCGCCCAGACGGCGAAGAACTGTTTATTAACCTGCAGGTGTCTGTACCAGAAGAAGCATGGCAAAAAATTGGTGAATTAGTTGCTGATTACTGGAATGCGGTGGGCGTTAAAACCAATTACAAACTCATTGAAAACGGACTTTACCAAGAACTACGTGAAAGTAATCAAACCGATGTTTCCGCATGGGGGCTTGACCTTACCGATGTTGGCGAAATTAGTAACGGCTTAGGTCGGCTAAGGCCAAGTTGGGATCCCAACGACGTTGGTCTCGCCTGGAACGAATGGCTCATGACCGATGGTGCAACAGGTGAAGCGCCACCTGTTGATATTCAAGAGTTGTGGGAACTTGGTGAAACCTATCTGCAGGCAGATTACAACTCGCAAGAACAGCTCGAGATTGGTCAGGAATTTTACACCCAAACCTTTAGAAACCTCTACCAAATTGGTACCGTACAACTCCCTCCACAGCCACTTTTGTTTAAGACAAACTTATGCAATACCCCACCCGAAGATACCCAAGGTTTATGGAGCTGGACGTACAGGCAGTGGATTATGTTTATGCCCGAGCAGTGGTATTTCAGTGGCGATGGTAGTTGTCAGTAATTATACTCTTTCCGGTTAATTCCTTAAGGAATTAACCTACCTAGTTCCGAGCTCTAGCGAGACAACCAAGGTGTAGAAACGGCACATCATCCATCTTCAATATCGGTTGCACATACAAGGTTATTGAAGATGGATGCACTGTGATTACCAGTTATCTTGAACCCAAAAAGGCTCCATCAAGTGTGCAATGTACGAGTGTGGCGAACTAATAAGTTGGGTTGGCAAGGTTGACCTAAATTGCTGACAGAAGCTCTGTGGGAAAGGCTCTGTGGGAAAGGCGTTGTGAATGGCATCAATCTGTAAATTTCAAAGTGATTACTACCGGATACCCTTAGCAACAACCCTGACCGATGCCATGCACGGTGACATGCTTGACTTTGAACTCAATACGGTTCGCATTCAAGACAGTGATGGTGTCGAGGGTATTGGCTATACGTTTACTGCAGGGCACAACGGTGTGGGCATCAAAGCAATTTTAGATCAAGAGTTAGCAGACATTGTTTGTCACAAAGAGGCTAGCAACATTGAGGCACTATGGTACGACATGTGGTGGACAACCCACTACGGTGGCCGTGGTGGTCCAACGGTGCTGGCATTATCTGCTGTAGACATCGCCCTTTGGGACATTAAAGCAAAACGTGCTGGCTTACCGCTTTGGCAGCTTTTGGGTGGGTTTAACCCTCAGGTTCCCTGTTATGCCGGCGGCATCGACTTATTACTGCCGATTGATAAATTGTTGCAACAGACCGATGATAACCTTGCTAAAGGCTTTCATGCCATCAAAATGAAAGTTGGGCGGGCCAATATTGCTGAAGATGTTGAACGTGTAAAACTTATGCGTGAACATCTTGGAGACGGCTTTGCGCTAATGGTGGACGCCAATATGCGCTGGCGAGTAGACGAAGCTGTGCGTGCCGCTCGAGCCTTTGCACCTTACGACTTAACGTGGTTAGAAGAGCCAATTATCCCAGAAGATTATCAAGGTCATGCTCAGGTTGCGCAGGAAGGTGGTATTCCGATTGCGTCCGGTGAAAATTTGCGGTCGTTGTGGGAGTTTAAGCAACTTATAAGTTGTGGTGGCGCTGCCTTTCCAGAGCCAGATGTAACTAATTGTGGTGGGGTTACGTCGTTTATGAAAGTTGCCCGACTGGCTGAAGCGTTCAATTTGCCTGTGACATCACACGGCGCACACGATATAACTGTACATCTTTTAGCCGCCTGTCCAAATCGTAGTTACTTAGAAGCACATGGGTTTGGACTCGAAAACTACGTCACTGAACCGTTTGTCATTCAAGATGGCCATGCTATTGCCGGCATGCAACCGGGGCATGGTGTTAATTTTGATTGGCATAAGCTCGAGCATCTGAAAGGCTAAGTATACGGGTTTTGATGACATACTCTATAAAACCTTTTCGGTTTTGTTTCGTGTCCATTCAACCCCGTAGCTTTTTCTACGCGCTGCTCGCGTTAATTCCCTAAGGAATTAACCGGAAAGGGTATCATGCAAGCAGCATATTACGAAGGTAACAAAACCATTCGCATAGGTACATGTGATCCAGTTGCACCCCAAGCAGGTGAAGTGCAACTGAAAGTATCCCACGTGGGTATTTGTGGCACCGACTTACACATTTATCACGGTGCGATGGACAAACGGGTGAGCTTTCCCCAGATTATGGGCCACGAAATGTCCGGGACAGTTGCTGCTATTGGGGCAGATGTTAGCCATGTTTCTGTCGGTGATCCTGTTACGGTGATGCCCCTAGATACCACGCTGTGCGACCCGAATGACCCCTACAAACACATCGGTCAGCAGATGAAGTTTATGGGTATAGACACGCCGGGCGCGTTTCAGTCGCATTGGACGGTACCTGCGTTTACCTTGCACAAACTACCTGCATCACTTTCACTTAAACACGGTGCGCTCTTAGAACCGCTAGCTGTCGCCTGCCACGATGTACGCCTCGCCAACTTGCAAGCTGGTGAAGAGGCAGTGGTGTTAGGTGGCGGCCCCATCGGCATGTTGGTTGCGCTGGTTGCGAAGTCTCATGGTGCCCATGTGACACTATCTGAAATTAGCCCTTATCGCATTGAATTTGCTAAATCTTTGGGACTTGATGCCGTAAATCCCAAAGATCAAGACTTGGTAGCCCATATTCAAGACCGCACTAATAGCCAAGGTGCTGATGTTGTTTTTGAAGTCACCGGGAGTGCCGCCGGAGCTACGACTATGACGAAACTACCCCGCATACGTGGGCGGATTGTGGTAGTTGGCATTCACCCGAACCCCAATCCAGTAGATTTGTTTCAGTTTTTCTGGAAAGAGTTAGAGCTGAAGGGTGCTCGAGTCTACGAAGATGAAGATTTTGAGGCTGCCATTCAACTTGCGGATTCAGGCAAACTTCCCTTAGACAAGATCATCACCGAAACACGCCCGCTCGAGGACGCTCAAGCTGCCTTTGAACGCATGGATGCCGGTAGCGATGTCATGAAGATTGTGCTGGAACTTTCATGAGTATTACCGACCAGTTTCGACTCGACGGCAAAACAGCCCTCGTCACAGGCTGTAAACGCGGTATTGGCAAAGCGATGGCCGTGGCCTTGGCGGATGCTGGGGCAGATATTGTGGGTGTGAGCGCAACGCTCCAGCCCAACAGTGAGGTTGAACAAGCGGTCAATGCGCTGGGTCGAACATTTACCAGTTACACCTGCGATTTTTCAGACAGAGCTGCCCTCTACACGTTTATTAACCAGCTCAAGCAAGATGTGTCTACGCTAGATATTTTGGTGAATAACGCTGGAACCATTTTGCGCAAACCTGCACAAGAACACCCTGATGATTACTGGGACACGATTATTGATGTGAACCTCAACGCGCAGTTTATTGTGACGCGCGAGTTAGCTCAGGGAATGCTCGAGCGCGGTCGCGGGAAGGTCATTTTTACAGCCTCGTTATTATCGTTTCAAGGGGGCATTACCGTACCCGGTTACACGGCCTCAAAACATGGTGTCGCCGGGCTCACCAAAGCTCTTGCTAATGAGTGGGCAGCCAAAGGTGTGCAGGTGAATGCCATTGCCCCCGGTTACATTGCCACGGACAACACCGAAGCCTTGCGCAACGATCCTGTGCGCCAAAAAGCTATCTTGGAGCGCATTCCAGCCGGGCGTTGGGGGCAGCCGGAAGACTTTGCCGGCCCCGTTGTCTTTTTAGCGTCAGCAGCCTCGGATTATGTCTCTGGTGAAGTGTTGACGGTTGATGGTGGTTGGATGGGGCGATAGCTGGGGATAAAACGTACAGTTAAAGTTGAAAATATCTCATGTTTGAGTGTTTAGGTTGATGGGTTGAAGCAGGCTCATCAGGGTAGGTTATGTCTGCTGTTGATTGATGAAGGGCTCGAGTACCCTGGCCAAGATTCTCAAAAGTAATCATTGTAGATGATGCGGATACAGCTAACATCATTCAAAGTGAGGTTGACAACATCACCTGAATTTGTGATGTATTCATTATTGTGTGATTTAAGTCTAATATATGGCCATCAGTCAAATGACGTGCGCTCTAACGCTTGATTTTGATGACAGTAATGATGTGCTGTCACAACCTCAATGTGTCTTTACAACCTCAATTGCATCTGTAAAACCCACTAAAAATCCATCTAACGTTATGTCCAAACCTTCCGGAAGGAGAATGTAATGACTAAACTCAGTGCTGCATCCCAGCGTGCATTGACCTACACCAAAGGACCTGAATGGTTTTGTGATATTCGAACTAAAGCCATCACAGGCGACTTAGCTGAATCCAAAGAGGGTATGGTGCGGCGTGACCCTAGCGCTGTGATTTATGTAGACAGTCTCTATCACGTTTGGTATACACGCTCTACGGGGCTCAGTCATGGTTTTAGTACAGGCGACCCTGACGCTAAAACCTTTCCTTGGGACCTAGCTGAAATTTGGCACGCAACGTCAAAAGACGGCTGGCATTGGGAGGAGCAAAACCTCGCCATCAGCAGAGGGGAACAAGGTGCCTACGACGAGCGCAGTGTCTTCACACCTGAAGTTTTAGCTCACGAAGGTAAATATTACCTCGTCTATCAAGTGGTTGAACATCCTTATACCCGGCGAGTGAAAGAAAAAATAAGCATTGCCGTAGCTGAGTCGCCGTTTGGACCTTGGCGTAAATTACCCGGCCCAATCGTAGAACCCAGCGACGACGGTGAATGGCTCGGCGAAGAAGATAACCGCTTTCTAGTTAAAACAAAAGGTAGCTTCGACAGTCAAAAAACGCATGACCCGTGCTTGATGGTTTACAACAACAAGTTTTATCTCTACTACAAAGGTGAGACCATGGGCGAAGAAATGTTTTTTGGGGGTCGTGAAATCAAATGGGGCGTTGCCATTTCTGCCCAGCCCGAAGGGCCCTATGTCAAGAGCGAGTACAACCCAATCACCAACTCAGGGCATGAGGTTTGTGTGTGGCATTACAAGGGTGGTATGGCTGCGCTACTCACCACGGACGGCCCCGAAAAAAATACTTTGCAGTGGGCCGCAGATGGTATCAATTTTGAAATTGAGGCTGTCATTAAAGGTGCGCCTGAAGCGCTTGGGCTTTACCGCACGCCAGATCGCGACAAGCACCCGCTCGAGGGCTTGCGCTGGGGACTGTGTCACCTTGTCAGTCAGCATTCAGGACACATGGCGCGGTTTGAAGTAGATGAAACCTTCAAAAATCTGATTATGACCAAAACAACCTATGAGTAGTGATACCAAATCCGGTTGATTATCAAAGAATCAACTCCTGCGAGAGCAGGTGGGATAAGCTACGGAATCCGTGGTGGACGCAATGATGCCTAAAGGCATCATTCGGTATACAAGCGGATTCCGTATGAGTAGCTGAGTAATTAACAACGTGTACAGGGGAAGATAGGCTGTATAAGTTACTGGAATATGCGCGTTATACTACGACCGTGACTTCGACCTCTTTAATATCTGCCGAGTCAATTTCCCGCCTTGCCTCAACAGATACCCTTGCTGCGTCTATTTTAGCCGCTGACTTTAGCCGTCTTGGCGACGCCGTGCGCGCTGCTGATCAAGCAGGTGTTGGCGTGATTCATATTGATGTCATGGACGGGCATTTTGTATCGAACTTGACGTTTGGG